>DATIJE010000079.1:0-12438 GCA_035478995.1 Rhabdochlamydiaceae bacterium
TGACATCGATAGGAATATCCGCGATTTTTTTACCCCCTTCGATCGATTCCCGAATGCCTTCGGGACTTAAAGGGATATCGACCCATCCGGTGAACAAGTTCTGCTTGTTCCATTCGGATTGTCCATGACGCATTAGGATCAGCTTGGCCGGCCGTTTCATATTTATTCCTCTAATTCATCAGTCAGTGCTTTAAATCATACCAACCAAGGCCAATTTCAAGAAACCATAACTCTTAGATGGACAGATCTGTGATAATTAAAATTTTTATTTAATCGTCATGACCTCAATGTCTGGAATCGGATTGCCCTTTTTTCTCCTTCCCTATATGATTTTCGGCATGAATGACAAAATAATTAAAAATAGATTGAGCAAAGTGTTAGCTTCTGCTGGCGTTGCTTCGAGGCGCGCCTGCGAAGAGTTGATTTTTTCTGGAAAAGTGTCGGTGAATGGACGCGTTGTCCGTGTTCCTCAAACGTTGGTCTCTTTGCAAGACGATGCGATCCTCGTCGATGGCAAATCGATAACTAATGCGGAAGAAAAAGTGTATTATCTTCTCAATAAACCTATTGGATACACGTGTTCGAACGCGCGCGTGGGATTAGAAAAAATCGTCCTGGATTTGTTCCAACCTCTAAAACATCGTCTTTTCACTGTCGGGAGGCTAGACCGAGATACTTCCGGCCTTTTGATTGTGACCAATGACGGACATTTTGCTCAAAAGGTCATCCATCCATCTTCGGATATTTCTAAAGAATATCTTGTCAAAACCGAACAGGAAGTCTCCCATGAACATCTTCTTTCCATTTCCGAAGGTGCAAATGTCGAGGGAAAATGGGTCAAACCCGTACGTGTTGCAAAAGTGCGGAAGGGAACTCTAAAAGTGACGGTAATGGAAGGGCGGAAAAGAGAAGTCCGCATCCTTGTGGAAAAATCTCAGTTAACGATCCTCGAGCTCAAACGGATCCGCATCGGCGGACTGCAGCTTGGAACGATTCCTCTCGGCAGTTATAGGGACTTGTCAGAAAAAGAAAGAGATCAGATCTTCTCATGAAACGGAAAAAACCATTCACTCCTGCATCGGATTTGGAAGAACTGATTCCAATCCTCATCATGGAATGGCGCAAGCTTCACCGTTTGCCTCCGGGGCCGTTGCATGCACTTCAAACTAGAGAATTCCGCTCGCTTGTCGAAGCAGTCATCCGCCATCAAAAGGAAAAAGATGATTCAGACAAAGAACTCCTGGGTGCTTACCTCTTATACGACTGGATCCTGCATTACCAACAAGGCTTGAGCCTCATTCAGGAACTTCCCCATACTCCAAGACGCGTGCTCGATCTATTTAGCAGGTCCGCGCCCTTTGCACTTGCTTCTTTGAGAAGTGGTTCGCAGGAAGTGGTTGCTTTAGATCCTTCTCTGCCTGCATTGAACATTGGAACTGTAGTATGCGGAAAATTCGGATACCCGATTTCCATTAGACAGCATGACTGCCTAGATCTGAACTTCCCAATTGCAGGTAAATGGGACTTGATCATCGTAGGACATGCCTTATTGCGCGCACTAGCCTCCACTGAGCAGCAGGCAGATTATATTCGATCTCTTTTACAACGTCTTTCCGAGAATGGGCATCTTTTGCTTGTCGAATCGTCTGTTCTCCAGGACAACCGCCAGTTTTTGACACTCAGAGATACCCTTGTGCGGGAAGGCGCGATCATAGCGGCTCCTTGCATCTGGAAAGGAAGCTGTCCGGCACTTCAACATTCTTCCTCTCCTTGCTTTGCCCAGCGCAAATTCGAAAAGCCATTCTTGATCAAAGAAATTCAACGCGCTGCACAGATCAACCTAAGTTCTTTGAAAATGTCCTATCTCATTTTGAAATGTCCTGCTACAGGATGGCCCCGACTAGAAGAAAAAGATCTGTACCGGGTCATCAGTCCTCCTATCGATACCTTTCGCGGCAAGCGGCATTTTTTATGCGGTACTGATGGCAAAAAAACTTTGGGGACTCGATTGCAAGAACATCCCAAGCAATCCAGGGCCTACGAATATCTGCAAAGAGGCGATCTGATTTCTATCAAAAACCCTCTCAGCGTGAAAGATGATTTTGAAATTACACCTGATACAGAGATCAAATTGGAAGCTCCATGCGGAAAACCTGTTCCTGAAATCGAGGAACATTTGCTATATAATATGAACGACGGTTTAAACGGTTAAGAGGAAGCATATGCTAACCATCGCAAAACTTTTTGGAAAATCCCCTTTTGCTCCACTTCAGACACATATGAAAAAAGTGACCAGCTGCGTGGAAAAATTGACAGGGTTGATTGAGAATCTGTCAAAAACGGAAATGGGAAAAATTGAAAAATCCGTTAGCGAATTGTCCTCTCTGGAACATGAAGCGGACTTGACCAAGAACGATATCCGCAACCATTTGCCAAAAAGCCTGTTCATGCCTATCGATAGAGCGCATTTTCTAGACATTTTGTCCCTTCAGGACAGCATTGCTGATAAAACGGAGGACATTGGAAATTTGCTGATGCTTCGGCCTTTAGAAGAATTTAAAGATTTTAAAACCAGCTTGCAGGCGTTTTATGAAAAAAATATTGAAGTCTTTTGGAATGCGCGCCAGATCATTGCAGAAATCGATGATCTGCTCGAATCTTCTTTCGGGGGAATAGAAGCGGAAAAAGTCAAATCGATGGTGGAACAGACCGCATTTAAAGAGCATGAGGCGAATTTGACGAAGCAAGCGTTTCTGAGGCAATTATTCTCAAATGAAAATACGCTTTCCTCTCCGTCCTTTTACCTTTGGCTGCGGTTGATCGAAGAGATCTCATCCTTGTCCAAACTTTCTGAGAAATTAGCGAATCGAATACGCATGATCCTGGAACTAAAATAATCGTGTAGGAATGGAAGTCGAAGTCGTCCTAAAAATCCTTGTTTTGGTTGTCGGCTTTTACATGGCCTGGAACATCGGTGCAAACGATGTTTCCAATGCAATGGGAACATCCGTAGGTTCCGGAGCATTGACGCTCAAGCGAGCTGTCGTCCTGGCTGCAATTCTGGAGTTTGCCGGCGCCTATTTCGTGGGCGGCAATGTTTCGGAAACGATGCAAAAAGGGCTGATCGATACGGAGATGTTCACCTCCGAACCGATGCTTCTGGTCCTTGGAATGTGCGCCGCGCTTTTAGGGACGAGCATTTGGTTGCAAGTCGCTTCCTATTTCGGCTGGCCGGTTTCGACCACGCATGCGATCGTAGGCGCCATTCTCGGTTTTGGCGCTCTTATCGGAGGATCTGAAGCGATCCAATGGGAACAGACAGGATCGATCGCTGCCAGCTGGGTCATTTCCCCAGTTTTAAGCGGGCTGGTCTCCTTTTTATTTTTTAATTTCGTTCAAAGAAAAATCCTCTTTGCCATGAATCCAATGGAAGCAACCAAGAAGCTCATTCCATTTTTGATTTTCATTGTATTCGGTACGTTCACTCTAAGTTTGATCTTCAATGGGCTGGACAATCTCAATTTTACTATCAATTTTGCGGGAGCTTTTGCCATCGCAACTCTAGTGGGCCTCTTCACATCACTCATCGCCTACATTCTTGTCCGCCGCATCCCTACTCCTGAATCGTGCCCCTTGCCGCTCTCCCACCATTTGCCTCAAAATGTAGTCAGCCTCGATAAAGCGATGAAGCACCTGCAGCGCGTACGTGTCGCCACTTACGACGAAACACATTCGAAAGTCTCACAAATTCTGACTGAAGTGAAAACTCTTTCACAAAGGCTTCGAGACGAAGGGAGCTTTTCTGCACGGACTTCTGAATACAGCGTCGTAGAAAAACTCTTCGCTTACCTGCAAATTTTAAGCGCTTGTTTTGTGGCCTTCGCCCACGGCGCAAATGATGTGGCCAATGCCATCGGTCCTGTCGCTGCCGTATTAGACATCATAAAAAATGGCGTGATCAGCGACACGGCTGTGATTCCCTCTTATCTGTTGATTTTCGGAGGCCTTGGCATCGTCATCGGCCTGGCTACTTGGGGCTGGCGCGTCATCATGACGATCGGCAAAAAGATTACTGAATTGACCCCGACGCGCGGTTTTTGCGCGGAATTCGGGGCAGCCGTTACAATCCTCATCGCCTCAAAATTAGGCCTTCCCGTTTCCACTACCCACTGCCTTGTCGGCGCAGTTCTCGGCGTCGGGCTAGCGCGCGGGATCAAAGCGATCAATTTGAACATGGTCCGCGATATCATCCTTTCATGGATCGTCACCATTCCAGCAAGCGCAGCGATGAGCATCGGAATTTATTTCGTCCTCAAAGCAATTTTTATTTAGCAGCCGGTGCGGGCTGTTTGACCATTCTACTTATTACATAAGTTCCACCAAAGCATGCCAACATCCCAATGCAAATTACGGTTTGTTGCCCGTACCCCTGACAGAGGATTCCGCCTAAAAAAGGAAAAATCATTCCTCTTAGTCCTAACATCAGCAAATTAACACGCGTGAAAAGAGCAGAATTCTGACCTTGAGCAAAAAAAGGTCCGGAAAGATTCCACACCAGATGGCTTCCTGCTTGAGCAATGCCGTAAATAAAGAATGCTGCATAGAGCATGCCTATTGAAAATTGAGCTACTAATAAAAGAAAGGGAAAGACACCGAACCCCAAAAGAATCCAACCCGTCAGTTCGTTCATATTTTTTTTTATCAATAGCTGTTTCCAAAAGAATGAAGAACAGATCACTCCCAAGGCCATAAATACAAACCGCGCTATCGTGATGGTAGAATGAGAAATTGACAGAGTAGAGGCATAAAATATGGGGAGCACAGGAGCCATCAGCATTAAAGCCGCTCCACCAATAGTAAAAGCCATTTGAAAAATTTTAAAATCTCTCCTACTTTGCACCAATGAAAAACCCTCTTTGAGAGGTCTCAATATTCCTTCTTTTACTCTAGGAATAGAAATATCTTCGCAAGATGATAAAGGCAGACCTTTTAGAAAAAAGAGTCCGCACAGTCCAAGCAAAGAAGCTGCGACTAAAAGAATCCTGAACAAAGCAGGATCTAAGTCTAACAAGTACCCCACAAACAACCCCAGCAGTCCGCTTTCGACAAAGCTGAGCAAATAAGAAAGAGAAAAAATATCTTCTCGTGGCTTTTTAGGAATGTTTCTCTGTAGAATTTCAATCCAGGCAGGCAATCCTGCTTTATGAAACAATTGATAGAATCCCGCAGAAAAAAGAATCAACCAGACATTTCCAGACATGGCAAAAAACAGAAAAGGGAGATAAGTCAAAACGCAGGCTCCCATTACATTGTAAATTAACTTATTCGATGTTTCTTTTGAGGACGGGCCCCAATAAAAAGAAAAGACAGAGAGCAGAGGCCTTAAGGAAACAAAAAGAGAAATTTGCAATGCTGTAGCATGCAAATCTTTGACTAGAATAAATGGTAATAATGTGTAAAGAGCTGACAAAGGCTCATTCAGAATATTAATCCAAAATAAAGCTCTTTTTGTTTTTAGACATCCTTCTTCCGATTGTTTTTTTAAAATAAACTTCATTTTATAACCCATACAATCGGTTTATTTTCAGTCATTATACCTAACCGTACAAAATGCTGATTACATGAATATTAGAGAAAAAAACAGGATGGCAGGATGAACAGGATATAATTTGGGATTTTTTATCCTGTCCATCCTGCCATCCTGTTTTTATTCTCTTCGTGATCACTAGGGTGGGATCAGAGATTGCGTATTGCAGAGGGTGGAATCGTTCATGATTTGAGCGATCGCATTGATCCAGTCTTTCCTTCTATTCAAAGCAGGGCATCGGTAGGCATGAAAGCCTTTTGCGCGAACGATTGGCAAGTATTGATATTCTACTTCGAAAAGAGTTTCTATGTGATCGGAAGTAAAGCTCAACGGGATAAAGACTCCATTCCGATACCCTTTCCCCCAGCTTGCGACCTGTTCGCATAGTTCATTGGTGTAAGGCCTCAGCCATTCCCCTTTCCCGAACTTGGATTGATATGCCAGTACGCTTAATGCGTTTGGAAAGAAGCTTGCAATTTTCTGGAATGAAGCCTGACATTCTGTTTGATAACGATCGCCTCTAGAAATGAATTCTTGAGGAAGGCCGTGGGGAGAAAAAAACAAGATCGTCTCTTTTTCATTTAAATTTTGCTCCTGCAGGTATTCAGCAATGCACTTCTGCATGCATTGAATGTAAGCCGGATGCGAAAAGTAGGATCGAACCCATCCCATTTTATTCATCGCGCTGATGCCAAATCTTTTTGAAAAAAACCGGGCAATGCTGCCTGTTGTCGCATAACTGTATTGAGGGAACATGGGAAAAATTGTGAGGCGATCGCACTCAGAGTTTCGTATCGTTTGGATAAAGGCCTCATGTGTAGAAGGAAGATAACGATGAAAGGTTAAAACCTTTTGAGAACGGGTTGCCGAGATCGTATGTGCAATCGCCTCTGTGTCCTCAAAAATGGGAGAGCTGCCTCCAATTAACTCATAGTCCTTGACTATCGTCCTGGCACGTTTTTTGGCGATGCGGGAAAAAAGTAGATTGTGAAGCCAACTAGGAAAACCGGTTCTGATGACATCTCGGTCGCATAGTAAAGCTTTCAAGAAATCTTCGATCTCATTAAGATTTCTGGGACCGCCGAAATTAACAATCACATTGAGTTGCATGCAAAATTCCCTTTTTGGGATATATTATATCAATACCCTTTTGAAGAGGAAGCCCATGTTTTTGCGCTGGATCAATAGGTTCGCTGCAGTCCTGATATGCCTGTTTTTGTGTGCATCCTGTATAAGCAAAAATGCCGGCCGTGGGTATCTCATCGGAATCGATCCAAACTGGTATTCTGTGGACTTAATGGGAAAAGAAAAAAGCGTATACGCTTTCTCCAATGAACTGTTGCAAGAAATTGCCAAAAAAAATTCTATGAAGATATCGACTTTGCAAATGAATTGGGACAACCTGATGCCGGGATTGGAAATAGGACAATGCGATGCGATTTTGTCTTCTTTGTATCCGTATTTATTCAATAAAAAAAAATATGATTTTTCAGATAATTATTTAAATACCGGGCCTGTGCTTGTGATGCCTTATAATGCTAAAGAAACTTCTTTGGACAAATTGCAAGGCAAAGAAATTGCCGTGCAAGAAGATTCATCGGATGCGGATTTTCTCGAGACCCATCCCGGCATCCTCATACGCACCTATGATACTGTTCCTCATGCCTTGAATGACATCGTAAAGGGAAATCTCGATGGAGCCCTTGTCAATGTCCTGATTGCTGAAAGTTTTTGTCAGGACCTTTATCATGGACAATTGAAAATTGTCTCGCCGCCATTAAATGATGCTGGCCTCCGGTTGGTCACTCTTCATGGCCATGCCCCTGCTTTGATCAAAAGCTTCAACAAAGACTTAAAAGAACTCATGCACTCCGGTGCCTATAAAAAACTTCAGAAAAAATGGGGATTATCAGAAGAAGATTAAAAAATGCGGCATTTATCATGTTCGCTGTATTCTTCTCTGACCCGTTTCAGCTCTTCCTTGTCTACAGGGCATTTTTCCAGATCCCATACAAACTTGGCATATTTATGGACGGATTCATCGATTGAAAACGGTCCCATCGCAGCGATGTTGTTGAGGGCATATTCAGCCCATTTCGTTGGATTGAGATACAATTCTTCGACCTTTTTCTGGGTATTGTAGTAGCTTTCGAGGTCTTTCAACACAAAATAACGGTCAGGAAAATCTGAATATTGCGATTCCAGAAGGCTGTGGTAGATGCTGCTCAAGGCTCCATGTTCAGCCTCACTCTCGGCTAAAGAATGATCCCTTAAAGCATCTACGGCTTGTCTAATAGACAGATTGTGCATGTAGATGTCCCAGGGATTATAATTGCGTTGTTTGCGCGTCGCTGCATTTTCTTCTGCAGTGCTTCCGAAAGAAAAAGGCCACCATTTGTCGGTAACGCTATTCTGCATTTCAATATTGGACCCGTCTTTTGTAGCGATTGTAAGCGCTCCATTCATTGCAAGTTTCATGTTCCCCGTTCCGGATGCCTCGCTGCCCGCGCAGGATATCTGTTCGGAAAGATCTGCAGCAGGAATGATCCGCTCTGCATTGGAAACATTGTAATCCTCAACAAAAGCCACTCTCAAACGACGGGAGACATTCGGTTCGGAATTAATTTTTTTAGCAAGGCAAAAGATCAACTGGATAATTTGTTTTGCCATTTCGTAACCCGGAGCTGCTTTGCCGGCGAAGAACACCATTCTGTTTATCTTGCGTGCCTCTGGATCCGCTTTGAGCTCATGATAAATCATGATCAGATGAAGAACATTCATCAATTGTCTTTTATATTCGTGAATCCGCTTAATTTGGACATCGAACATCGCCTCTTCGTCAAGAACAGGGAAAAAATCGACGATTTTTCCTTTAAAGTCTCTAATGGGGTTCTGATCTCGCAAAAAAGCGATCAAATCTTTTTTATTTTCTTTTTTTATATTTAAAAACTCTTGCTGACTTTCAGGGTCTGAAGCGTAACTTTCCATCTTTCGGATCTGATTAAAATCTTCTATCCACTTTTTCCCAATGCGCTTAGAAAAAAATGCTGCAAGCCTTGGATTTGCGTACATCACCCACCGTCTTTGAGTAACGCCATTCGTAACATCGATGAATTTATCGGGGAACATTTCATAAAAATCTTTGAATACTTCCTTCTTTAGAATTTCTGTATGCAGTTGCGATACCCCGTTCACCTTATGGCACCCATAAATTGCCAGTTTGGCCATGCGGACCTGGCCCCCTTCAATGATCGACATCCTTCTCACTCTTTCTTCGTCTCCAGGATATTTCTTGCGGACCGCATTACAAAAATCCAGGTTAAGCCGTTCGATGATCTGGTATTGCCTGGGAAGAAGATATTGCACGCGTCCTTGATTCCATTCTTCCAGAGATTCCTTCAAAATGGTGTGATTGGTATAGCTGCAGCAAGTTTGAACGGTCTCGTATGCTTCTTCCCAACTAAAGTCAAAAGGGTGGATCAACAGACGCATCAATTCGGCAATGACCAAAGCAGGATGGGTGTCATTAATTTGAATACGGACCTTGTCGGCGAAAGAAGACATGTTCCCATAATCATTCAGATGATGGTGGATGATGTCTTGCAAAGATGCTGAAACGAGCAGGAACTCCTGTTTGAGACGGATCCGCTTGCCTGTCTCATTATTATCATTTGGATAAAGGACGTCTGTTAAAGAGGAGTTTTCACTGGCCTGGTCGATTTGGCCCGCATTATAACGCTGTAATTGAAAATTACGGGGAGATTCTTTGGTTGTCCATAACCTTAATGTCACCACATTGAAATCGGCCGTCTCCTTATAGCCGATAATCGGATTGTCATAGGATAAGGCGCGTACCTCTTCCTGGTCTACGATATCGAAGCATGGCACTCCTTTTTTGTTGACCGTTGGAATGGCCCTCCCTGCAAAATTGACCAAAGCATCGTGAGTATCTCTTCTAAATTCCCAGGGATTTTCGTGCAGAAGCCAGATCTCAGGCCTTTCGACTTGCACCCCATTCCAAATCTCCTGATCGAAAATTCCATACTGATAACGAAGCCCGTATGCCCTGGCCGGATATTGCTGTGTGGCCAGAGAATCTAGAAGGCAGGATGCAAGCCTCCCCAGGCCGCCATTTCCAAGTCCCGGATCAGCTTCATAGAGCAGCTCTTCCTCATAACTCCGGTTCATTTTTTTCATGACCAACTTTACAAGATCGACCGCATTGATATTCGTGACGTTATTACCGAGCCTCCGTCCTGGCAAATATTCCATGCATAAATAATTGAGTATCCGCGCGCTGTTTTTTTTATATGTATGCGCTGATGCAGTCCAATTGATCATGATCTCTTCGCGCAAGGTCAATGAAAAGGCGCGATAAAACTCTTCATTTGTCGCTTCATTGAGAGTCACTCCCATAGTTGTAATTAAATAATGTTTGACTTTGTGGATCAAATTGTCGGATTGAATTTCTAAATCAACAGTCATAACACTTTAATCATTGAGAATTTTAAATTTGGTTTACCTGATTAAACATTTTTTTATTATAAAAAAGAAAAGAAGAGTCGCAAATGAAAAAATATGAACTGGTGGTGATAGGAACAGGTCCTGCAGGAGAAAAAGCAGCTGTTAAAGCAGCCTATTTCAGGCATAAGGTGGCCATTGTCGAAAAAGAAGAAGGGTTCGGAGGCGCTGAAGTTGCAACAGGAACACTGCCGTCAAAGACTTTAAAAGAAACAGCCCTATACTTTTCAGGAAAATACGAGAAGGGATTATACGGGATCGATCGAGATTTAAAGCATGAAGCCTCAGTCGATGATTTCATGTTCCGCAAAAATTATGTCATGGCTTCAGCAGGAAAAGAAATTCAGGAGAACCTGCTGCGCCACAGTGTAGATATCTATCATGGGATCGGCTCTTTTGAAGATGCCCATACTGTGCGGATCAAGAATGGGGAAAAAGAAGAATTGATCTCTGCCGACTATATCATGATCGCCACGGGCTCTTATCCCAATCATCCTCCAAACATTCCGTTTGATGCAAAACGTGTGCACGATTCAGATACGATCTTAAAGATCAGACGGTTCCCCTCGTCTCTCTGTGTCGTTGGCGCAGGAGTCATCGGGTGTGAATACGCGACTATCTTCGCGACAATGGGAACAAAAGTCTATTTGATCAACGATAAAGAAAAAATCCTCCATCGAATAGATGAAGAAATATCCCAAGAACTCGTCGTGCAAATGCAAGCCGCAGGAATCGAAATCCTTTTCAACACTTCCATAGAATCGATCCAGGTCCCTGAAAATGACAAAGAGATGATCAAGGTCATTTTAAAAACAGGGAAGACATTCGAGGTCGACATGTTTTTATTCGCTGCCGGAAGAAATGGAAATACAAAAGCTCTTCAGTGCGAAAAAGCCGGTGTCAAAGTCTCTAAACGGGAAACGATCGAAGTAGACAGCAACTATCGCAGCAATGTACCGAATATCTACGCTGTCGGAGACGTCATCGGATATCCGGCCCTCGCAAGCACGAGCATGGACCAAGGAAGAGTTGCGGTTGCACATATTTTCAAAACAGAAGATTTAGAGCATCTCCCTGAAACCTTTCCTTTCGGAATTTATACCATTCCTGAAGTTTCCATGGTCGGGATAAGCGAAAAGGATGCTCAGGAACAAAAGCTCTCTTATTGCATCGGAAAAGCGCGATATGCTGATATGGCAAGAGGAAAAATCATGGGTGCCAAAGCAGGGTTTTTGAAACTGGTGTTCACAAGGGATGATCTGATCGTCCGAGGAGTCCACGTGATCGGGCATATTGCTTGCGAATTGATCCATTATGGAATGGAAGCAGTGGAACAGAAATTGACATTGTACGATCTCATCTCACGTGTATTTAATTTTCCTACCCTTCACGATTTATATAAATACGCGGCCTACGATGGCCTAAGTAATATTGCAGGGTACAAAGTAAAAGTGTGATCACTATGCGTGCAATTCTTGCAGAAAAACCAGGCGGCCCAGAACAGTTAGCGATCAAAAACGTACCCATTCCCGAATTACAGCCTCATGAAATTCTCATCAAAGTCAAAGCGGCTGCGGTAAACCAGCTCGATCTTCTGCAAAGAGAGGGAAAACACCCGCCTCCTCCAGGAACGACGGAAATCCTAGGCGTCGACGTATCGGGGACTGTAGAGGAAATTGGAGGCAAAGTTTCTAAATGGAAGCGCGGCGATAAAGTGATGAGCGTGTTGAACGGCGGTGGATATGCCGAATATACTGCAGTCCACGAAGAGATCGCGATGTCCATTCCTGCACATCTGTCTTTCGAAGAGGCAGCAGCGATCCCAGAAGTATTTCTAACTGCGTATCAAGTCCTCTTTTTTATAGCAGATATCCAACCTGGAAATTGGGTCTTGATCCACGCGGGTGCAAGTGGAGTAGGAACTGCTGCAATCCAACTCGTCAAAGAAATCGAAGCAAATAGCGTGATCACCGCAGGATCGAACGAAAAAATTTCACTTTGTCTGGATCTTGGTGCATATGCCGGATTCAATTATCATGAAGGACCCTTCAGTGAAAAGGCCATCCATGCAACTAAAGGGCATGGGTTCAATGTCATCATCGACCCGATCGGCGCGTCTTATTGGGAACAGAACATGCAAGCACTAGCTCCCGAAGGAACATTGATCTTGCTGGCTACGATGGGTGGCCGTTTCGTTGAAAAAATGAATCTTGGAACGCTCATGCAGAAATGGGCTTCAGTCACAGGTACCACTCTCCGTTCACGTCCGCAAAACTACAAAATCAGACTCGTCAAAAGTTTTGAAGCCTTTTGCCGTCCCAGATTCGAAA
>DATIJE010000080.1:0-4782 GCA_035478995.1 Rhabdochlamydiaceae bacterium
CATCACCATGGCATTTGCCTTTTTGGCCACTTTTCCATCGATCGTAACCCTCCCCTTTTCAATCCATGAGCGCAGGGTATTTTTGGTACTTTCCTTGCTCAATAGCGATAAAATATCTATTAGAGAGGTATCTTGGACAGCTATGATTCGCATTGTTCTCCAGAGTAAATTCGGTGAAATTCTAGCAATAAAATGAGAAAAAGACGAGCGAAGACGCAAGACACCTATATTCAAAGAGATATGAATTAATAACGGAAATAGACATAAAAACACCCAGATGACATTACTGGGCGTTTTTGTTAAGTTGTCTGTTTAGGATTGAAAGTAGCTCCTACAGTAGAGAAAAATCGGGAAATGTGTTTCATAAAAACCGAAAAACTACCTTGTTTAGTTATGGGGCTTCATTTATACATGTGTGTTTTCGCCAAAAAATTGCAAATCAGGAAGAACAATGAATAATAAAGAAAAAGTGAGCTATTGCATCGGCTTGGAGGCCGGCAGAAGCCTTAGAAACCAATTCTCGGACATGGACCTTCAGTTCGTCATTGAAGGGTTTCAAGATGCCTTCAGTGATGCGCCCTTAAAATTGCAAGATGAAGAGATCAGATCGGTTTTAACCGCATTGAGCCAGCAAATCGCCTCTCAGCAAAAACAGTTTTTATCCAAACTTGCTGAAGAAAATAGAACAGCCGGAGAATCTTTCCTTTCTGAAAATAAAAAGAAGGAAGGGATCACCACTTTGACGAGTGGACTTCAATATAAAATCATGTCTTCAGGAAGGGGTGCTTCATCTCCAACTATCTTGGATGTCGTCACTACGCATTATCGAGGAATGTTTATCGATGGAAAAGAATTTGATAATTCCTATGTACGTGGAAAACCTGCTGCATTTCCTGTCAACCGTGTCATTGCAGGCTGGTCTGAAGCGCTTCAGAAAATGAAAATCGGCGACAAATGGCAATTGTTCGTTCCGTCATATCTGGCCTATGGCGAAGCAGGCTTTGGAAATCAAATAGGTCCCAATTGCACGTTGGTTTTTGAAATGGAACTTTTAGGCATCAACGACGCTTAATCTGATCGCGCAGAGAAACCTTCTCTGCGCATAAATTTATGACTTTTCCAACTGTTTTTTCCCCCACTCCTTTTTCGGCCTATCCCCTCTCTCCTCGATCAGTCGATACGATGGCCCATAGCTTAAAATGTCTGTTGATCACGCTTAAAAACATTGACGAAGCTTTGATCTCTCCAAAAAATGCATTCCGTGACAGAAATCTTGAAATTTTGACTGAAAGAAAAAAAGAGCTCGAATGGCAAATTGAGCAATTAAAAGGAAAATTGGGAATTTTTAAAGCGGATTTATCTGCATCCGATCTCTCAACTCAAATCATGCAAAAGGAAGGCATATTCCGAGCAGCGGAATCGATCCATTTCCTTTTGCCTTCTACCCATCTTGATACCTTGCTCTTTCAACGCTCCGAACTGATCCACCTCTTAAAAAAGTGCAAAGAAAACGCTCCTGTCGAAGAATTGAGATTGATCCTCAATACCCTCCCGCCAAACGCCCTTGAACAATTTTATTACTGTGTCTGGCTCGCGCATAAGACCCCTTTCATTTTAGATTACGGTAAAAATACTCTTTTGGAAAATCCATTCATTCTAATGGAAATAAAAGATCCATTTCTCTTTCCAGGTTGTGAAAATAGCATCGAGCAAATGATCCGTTTGACTGAAGAAGAAATTCAATTGGAAGAAAAAAAAGGGAATGAATCGGAATTTACTGCTCTTATGGGAAAAAGGAAAGAAAACCAGAAACAGCTTTTTCTATCCTTATTTCATTCTCCGCATATCAACCAAAAACAACTTAAAAAAATTTACAATCGTCTCGATCCTGAAGTTAAAGACACAGTTCCTTCCCCTCCCTATTTCGGTCATGGAGTGCACCATGAGCTCTATAAAACTCTCGGGGCCCATCTAACATCTCATGGTACTATATTTCAAGTAATGGCCCCTCGTGCTAAACATGTATCCGTTGCTTTAAGAGCTGATGGAAAAGATGCTTCGATTCTGCCCATGCAAAAAGATGCGGGATCTGGGATTTGGAAAATAGAAGCACCGGGCATCAAGACGGGTCAAATCTATCAATATGTCATTGAAGACGCAGACGGGCACATTGTTAGAAAAGCAGATCCATTTGCATTTGGTTTCATGGCTTATCAGGATCCATTCAGACATGAGTCTATCGTTCGAAGTTTGGATTTCCATTGGGATGATCACGCATGGATCGAACAGAGGACAAGCAAGCATTTAAAGCCGCAGCCCATTTCTATATACGAAATGCACATCTCCTCATGGAGAAAGAACGGCAACCGTTCGATGTCTTATCGAGAACTTGCAGATGAACACAATCCAAATAGTCTTGTCAGCCATTGCAAGAGAATGAACTATACGCATGTTGAGCTAATGGGTGTTTTGGAACATCCTCAGGAAATTTCCTGGGGATATCAAGTCACAGGATATTTTGCACCGAACCATAGACTCGGCACAATTGAAGATTTCCAATATCTCGTGAACAAGCTACATCAACATCATATTGGCGTGTTTCTCGATTGGATTCCCGCCCATTTTGCCAATGACTCATTTGGACTTGTCCAATTCGATGGATCGCCATTATACGAACATCATGATCATCGCAGAAGCGAACAACCGACATGGGGCACAAAAATCTTTAATTATGAAAATGAGTATGTAAGAAATTTCCTTATTTCGTGCGCTCGCTTTTGGATTGAGAAAATGCACATCGATGGCCTTAGAGTGGATGCTGTTACGTCAATGTTTCATTTGAATTACGATAAAGAAACAGATTGGCTTCCCAACCATAAAAACGGATCCCTGAATTTGGCTGCATTATGGTTTATGAAAGATTTGAATGCGGTCATACACACTCATTTTCCTGGTGTGATTACGATGGCTGAAGAAGCTTGGGGATATCCAAAACTGACAGCTTCTGTAAAGGAGAAAGGATTTGATTTCGATTTAAAATGGGCAATGGGCTGGCAGTACGACGCCCTGCAATTTTTTAAAACAGAATATTTTCATCGATCGGATCACTTTCATATGCTTGTACACACAGTCCAACGAGTGGAAAATGATGAAAAAATCGTTCTGTGTCTTTCTCATGACGAAGTGGCCCATCTGAAAAAAAATGTGATCGAAAAAATGCCCGGTGATACCTGGCGTAAATTCGCCAATACAAGGTTGCTCTATGGGTATCTATTTTGCCGGCCTGGAAGAAAATTGTTGTTCATGAGCAATGATGTCGGACAAATGGAAGAATGGAGCTTCCGTCTTAAACGAAGCATTCAAAATCATCAAGAATCACACCTCGAAGCTGTCCAATGGGATGCCTTAGATCCTCATGTCCATCCAGAAACTGCCACGTTCAGTAGAGGATTGCAACAGCTTATCCAAGATCTGAATCATTTCTACCGTTCCCATTCCGCTCTCTGGGAAAATGACGGCACGCCCAATGAACTATCATGGATCGATGGTAAAGATACTCTCAATCAGGTGATCAGCTATCATCGTGCCGATAACAACGGACGTCAACTGGCATGCGTCCATAACTTTTCTGCAAATGCCATTGAAAATTACGTCGTAACCTTTCCTCAACAGATCTCACATCTTGTCGAGATGAGAGAACTCTTCAATAGCGATTCGCTATGCTATGGAGGATCAGGGGTCATTAATCCTCATGTGGAAATGTTCTTCGATCCTTCAGGAAAAGCGACGGCCTTCAAATTTCGTCTAGCTCCTCTCGCAACAATGATCTTCGAAGAAAAATTTGCTCAAAGATAAAGAGATTGAAAATAGTCCATTCGATTGGTAAAATCCTAAAATTCTAATAAAAAAGGAAAACATATGGACCATAGCAAAGCCTTGCCAATTCAACATCAAGTTGGGAAGATCAGTAAAGAAATATTCATTATCATCTCGGGTAGCATTTTTCTTGCTTTGCTCTCCCAATTGGCTATCCCTATGCCATTTACTCCAATCCCTATGACTTTACAGACTTTGGGTGTCTTTTTACTTGGAGGAATTCTCGGCGGACGGAGAGCAGCCTATAGCACGATGACTTATTTGGTCCAAGGATGCTGCGGCCTCCCCGTATTTGCTGGCGGAATGGCTAATCCCCTTTGGTTTTTAGACTGTAAAGCGGGTTTTTTAATTTCATTTATCGCAGCGGCATTTTTAATCGGAAAGATGATCGAGAAATCTAAGCCGAATTTAATGTATATTTTATTTTCATTAACTTTAGGACAGATTCTTATTTCGGGCATCGGAATGGCATGGTTGTCTCTTTATTTTGGAATCCATGCATCTTTTATGATTGGTGTACTCCCCTTCTTAAGCGGGGCAGCTGTGAAAATCCTTACAGGTTCTCTCTTTTTAAAAGGATATTTTAAACTCCGACAGGTTACATGGCAGTAAGTCTTAAATCTGAATTAGACCCAGTCCTAAAACCTTCAGATTTGCAAGTTTTAATCTTCGATGACGATGGCGTCAACAAGGAAAGCGTTGAAGCAATCCATTCGCAACTTCAAGATATTTTAGACCGATCTATTTCCATTTATAAAGTCGATGGCAACTATTTAAGAACACAACCATGGGAAGAAAAGACCATTTCACTTTTCATGGGAGGTGGAATATGCAAAGTTTGGGATGAACGCCTTGGAAAAGAAGGCATAGATAAAATCCGCCGCTTTGTATTAAATGGGGGAAAAT
>DATIJE010000081.1:0-1835 GCA_035478995.1 Rhabdochlamydiaceae bacterium
CCTTGGAAAACGGGTCGACTTCAGTCGAGCTGGGATCACACATGCTATTTTCATAAAACCTTAAATACCATTTAACAGTCCTTCGGATTCCGTCAGAAAACGAATGCCGAGGCCGCCAGTTTAATTCCTTCTTGATTTTACCGCAATCCATGCCATAACGGAAATCATGCCCAGGCCTATCGGGGACAAATGTGATCAAAGAATGATAAAATAAGGGGTCTTGGTTCGTTAATTTTGCGAATTCATCGATCAACACGTACAGCAGATCAATATTTCTTTTTTCACATTCGCCTCCGATGTCATAGATTTCATTTTTCCTCCCCCTTTCTACAATTGACCAAATGGCTTCGACATGGTCATCTACGTGAATCCAATCACGTATATTAGTCCCATCGCCATATACAGTGAGGGGGTTTTTCTCCAGGCACTTCAAGATCATGAGCGGAATAAATTTCTCAGTATGTTGAAAAGGTCCATAGTTATTGCTGCAATGAGAAAGAGTCGTAGAAATCTGGTAAGTCTGGGCGTAAGAGCGGACAAAATGATCAGAGGCTGCTTTTGAAGCCGCATAAGGAGAATTCGGCCGATACGGCGACTCCTCACAAAAGAGTCCTTGATCATTTAGGGAGCCATAAACTTCATCGGTTGAAACATGATGAAAATGAATATGCGGGTATTGCCTGACAGTTTCCAAAAGGACGGCTGTCCCTTTTACATTTGTATTGAGGAAATTCAATGGATCTTCAATGCTGCGGTCCACATGGCTTTCAGCAGCAAAATGTACGATCGTATCTATTCCATGGTCACGGCAAGCCTTCTCAATAAGATCTGCATTGCAAATGTCTCCTTTGATAAAGAGATATCGAGGATCGTTTTCAATAGAGGCAAGGTTGTTTAAATTGCCCGCATAAGTCAAAAGATCAACATTCACAACACGCTCGCAGGATGCTGCATGCTTCAACAAATAACGGATGAATGCGGAACCGATAAATCCCGCCCCTCCGGTTACCAAAATATGTTTAGTTGCTCGCTTCATTCAAAAAGTCCTTTAATACTTCAGTCCATAACCGAGGGGAAGTTCCTAGAACTCCTTCAACTTTGCGCGTATTTAACACAGAATAAAACGGACGCGGCGCAGCAGAAGGAAATGCAGTCGACGGAACGGGAATCAGTCGATTGCAGGCGAGACTTGCTCCTTTGCATTTTGTCTCCTTAAAAATCTCTTCCGCGATTTGGTATTTTGAGCATTCTCCGCGATTGGCATAGTGAAAAATTCCTGTATGGCAGAGCAATCTAAGTATCGCGGAAGCCAGATCTTCACAAAAAGTTAAAGACGCAGTTTGATCTTCAACGACCCTCATTTCCTGATGTTTTTTTAGAAGATCGATAAGAGAGGAAATAAAACTCTTGCCTCCCCTTCCAAAAAGCCATGAAGTGCGAATGACGCAGGCTGTCGGAAATACGTCCAATACTTTCTGTTCACCCTCCCATTTGCTTTTTCCGTATACACCGAGAGGGCTGCATGGGTCTGTTTCAAAATAGGGAGTTTTTTTTAATCCATCGAAGACGAAATTGGTAGAAATATGAACAAGCCTCGTATCGATCTCTTTGGCAACAACTGCTAAATTTTCCGCTCCTTCAGAATTGACCTTAAAGGCATACTCTGGATGTTTCTCAGCACCGTCTACATCTGTATAAGCCGCGCAATTCACGATATGTGTAGGACCATTCTTTTCTGCACACCGTCTCAAGGTATCGAGATCCGTGATATCGGATTGGGTGCGTGAAGTAGCGAAATATTTAAGCTTTTGTCTTTCGCACAAAGATTGGAGCGT
>DATIJE010000082.1:0-11017 GCA_035478995.1 Rhabdochlamydiaceae bacterium
GGTTTCTTATCGTAAAGCATTTGCATGCGGGCGGCATAGACGAGCAACCCATTGGGATAACGCTTGGATCGGCAAAAAATAGAATTAAATTTCTCTAACATTTCTGCATCATGGATACCAAATATCTCTCCTGCGGTGGAATTCCATTTATCTACAAGAGTTTTTGCATCGGGAACATCCTGGAGCAATTCGGAGCGTTCAAACAATATCAACGACGATATGGCTGCAAGAAGGACTTCTTGGTTCGTTCTGTGATCCTGTACTCTCTTTTGATAATCAGGAGGCCTTTCCCGTGATTCTTTTTCAGGCTCAATTAAAACTAGTTTCAATAAGCGGCTCTGATCTTGTACTGAAAGCCCGCTTTTTTCTGTCAAATAACAAATCCTCTCATTGATCGACTGCATTAATTTATAATCTGTGTATCTTTTAGTCTTTAGACTTTCTAAGATCCTTTGAATTACCTTCTCATCAATTCCTCTCGACATTAATAGAAGAGTTGTCAATAGGAGATGTTCGGGCCGTCTTTGCGAAAAGGATAACCAAATCTTTTTCTTATCTTCATTGTTATAAATCTCTGTTAACGCAACGGTGCTTGCTATCTGCAAAATCGGATTCGTGAGCTTAAAAACTTCTTCAAATGTCGGAGCAGCCGATTCATCTTCGAGAAGAGGCTTAAGAGCAGGCTCAAATCCGCATCGCATCAAAAAATCACCTAACCATATGAGATACTTCATTTGCTGCTGAAGACTGTCCGCTTTCAGAATCACCTTATCCGACAAACTTTTTAAACGATTCTCAGAAAAACCAGCTGCTGCTCCTTCGTTAATAAGATCTGATAACAAACGATTGATCTTCTCTTCACATTCAATTTTTTCAGACTCTGTCTCAAAGTCCAGAGGAACTTTTAGCGCGATGGCTCGGTCGAGCCACATCCTAAGAGTGGAAGAAAATCCCCATTGTATATGATCGGGAAAGGATAACGAGCTTATAGGTTCCTTATCTTCGTAAAGATAAAATTTTTTCATCGCATGTTCATAACAGAGCCTGTAAATCACCTTAGTTTGATTTACATCTGTAATGCCAAATTGATCGAGATCCTTGATCACATCAATGCCGTGGGCTTGCGCCGCGATCTGAGCGAGGTTAAACCGTTGATCCTGATCCAAGATCTGCAGCTCTTTCATAAAGTTGTATAGCGACTCAAGATTTTTGGAAGCTACGATACATGCGATTTCATATCGCTTCTGAGGATCTTTAATGGTGTTTAGAAATATAGTTAAATGTGCCGAGGTTGATAGCATTTCTGTATGCTGCTGAGCAGTTATTTTCATGAGTTCAAAGGCTTTGTTTCGATCAGAAATATTAAAGTTGGGATAGAAATCGAGGAGAAATCCTCCATAAACCCCTGAAGCAATGCTCTTGGCCACTTCGAACCCTTTCTCTTCATCTGTAATTCCATAATCTTTGAAATGTATGCATACATGCAATGGATCGATGGACAATCTGATCTTAACCAATTCATAGATGTCGTTTTGATCCGTGATTGCATAAGCTTTGATCATTTCTGATAAACGACCGTATCCATCATCAGCAGCGCAGCATGTTGCTATTTCAAAACGAAGAGAATATGGAAATTTTTTATATATCTCTGGATCCAATAATTCTATTTTTGATTGAACGATCTGTTGTGCAAGTTGGCTCGTCTTGCGATGTAATTCTCCCTTCAAAAAAGAAATTACTTCCTTAATTTGCGCGGCGGAAGGAGGGATTGCTGATGTAAGCGATGGAGGGATTCTTTCAAGTTGTGTTCGAAAGGATTCGAATAATTTATTACATTTCTCCGAAACATCATCTTTAGATTTTGATATCTCTTCTAATTCAGAAATGTATTTATTATAATTCGTTTCTTCCGATCTATATTTTTCTAAATCATCTATGCTCATAATTAAAACTATTTTATTTTAATTATAACATAATCAAATTAATTATTTTATAAAATTAGCCTTAACACATAACTTACTAATAATTAATTAATTGAGAAATGAAAAGGTTGGTTTTGGCTTATAAGATCAGGACAGCAGGGCTTTCTAATAAACCTTTGAGGGCTTTCAGGAATTGGGCTGCCTGTGAGCCATCGATGACGCGATGATCCACTGAAAGGGTGATGCGCATTGTTTTTCCAGCAACGACATGCCCATTTTTAACGATGGGACGGTCTTCGATTCCCCCAACGGCCAAAATCGCTGCTTGGGGAGGGTTGATGACCGCGATAAATTCGGAGATCCCGTACATTCCAAGATTTGAAATGGTGAATGATCCGCCGACGTATTCTTCCCTTTTTAATTTACCTTCTCGGGCGCGGCCTGCCAACCGTTTGATCTCGGCTGATAGCTGGCCCAAATTTTTGTAGTCCGCATGACGGACGATGGGTGTGATTAAACCTGTTGGTAGACTGACCGCTGTAGAAATATCGATCGTCTTGAACCGGATGATAGAAGAATTGACGGAATTAAAACCGCTGTTGATCTCAGGATGCTGGCGCAAGGCCAATGCTGTTGCTCGTGTGACAAAGTCATTGAACGAAACTTTGATGCCCCCATTTTTCAGTTGTTCGCGCGCCTCGGCCATGGGATCGGCCATGATCTCTTGCGTCACATAAAAATGCGGGATGAACGTCTTGGATTCCTGCAGACGGGAGCCGATGATCTTTCTCATTGGAGTGAGCGGCTCTTCTTCGTAGGTGCCGGGCGGAATATGGGGTGCTTCTCTCCGTCCGAAAGTCGAGATCGCCGCCGGCTGGCCTAAATCGAGATCGCGGCTCACGATCCGATGGCCTGGACCTGATCCTTTGACAGTGGAAAGATCGATCCCTTTTTCTTTAGCTAGCTTTCGCGCTAAGGGCGAGGCTGCGATCCGCTCAGGAGCGGCACCCGTTGGTTCTTCGAATTCATATGTTTGAAGCGGCAGCTCAGGGACAAAAGCAGGCTGCTGCAAAGCACCTCCGACTGGTTTTGGAGCTGCTTCAGCTGTAGGCGCCTCTTCTTTTTTCTCTGCGGGTGGAGGGACTTTTGATTTTGGAGGCAGTCCCTCAGGGACATAACCTTCGATGCTCTCATCCTGATTTTCGGTCAGGATTGCGACCGCCTGGTTAACTATCGCCTCTTGTCCCTCATTCACTATGATTTGACGAAGCCAGCCGTCATCAAGAGAATTATATTCGACGGTTGCTTTATCCGTTGCGACCTCAAAGACGACGTCGCCGGCTTTGATCCGGTCACCAACTTTTTTGTGCCACTTTGTGAGCGTTCCTTCTTCCATGGTCGGAGAAAGCTTTGGCATCGTCAACGTAAAAGGCATACTAAACAAGCTCCGCTATTTTCAACATTTAAGAGAGCACCTCTAAAATGGCTTGGACAATTTTTTCCTTGGTCGGCATCGTTTCCCTTTCTAAAATTTTAGAATAAGGCATCGGCGTCTCTTTTTGGCAAACCCTTTTGATCGGCGCATCGAGAAAATCAAAGCAATGTTCCATCACTTCAAAGCCTACTTCTGCGCATATTCCGGAAAAGTAATGGCCCTCTTCAACAAGGACGCAACGATGGGTCTTGCGCACAGATGCGGCAATCGTAGTCATATCGAGGGGCTTTACCGTTCGAAGATCGATAAGTTCAACTTTAATCCCTTTTTTAGCGAGCTCTTCACATGCTTCATTGCAAAAAAGGACCATACGGCTATGAGAGACCAATGTGACATGAGTTCCCTCTCTGACAACTTTAGCTTTTCCGATCGGGATGAGATATTCTTCCGTAGGGATCTCCATCTTATCGCCGTAAGAGAGTTCACTTTCTAAAAAAAGGACAGGATTGTTATCACGGATCGCGGATTTTAATAGACCTTTAGCGTCGTAAGGATTGCTTGGGGCGATCAGAATCAATCCGGGCAAATTTCCATAAATCGATTCGACACAATGAGAATGCTGCGAAGAAACCTGGGCGGCAGCGCCGTTGGGGCCTCTAAATACAACTGGCACAGAAAATCGATTGCCGGACATGTAGTGCATTTTAATCGCATTAGAGATGATCTGATCCGCGCCGACAAACGAAAAGTTAAAACTCATAAACTCGACTACCGGCCTTAAGCCTGTCATGGCAGCCCCTACGGCAAGCCCTGCAAAACCAAGTTCGGCAATAGGAGTATCTACGACTCTTTCAGGCCCCCATTTTGCGAGCATCCCTTTCGTCACTTTATAGGCGCCGTTGTATTCTCCTACTTCTTCGCCGATGATAAAGACTCTGGAATCACGCGTCATTTCTTCATCGAGCGCCTGTCGGATCGCTTCTCGCATTTCTACGACTTGCGTCGGCATTTAAGTACTCCTTTTATGGTGCAAATACATCTTCACCCAAAGTGATAGGATCCGGCCAGGGACTTTCTTCAGCATGTTTCATCGCATTCAAAACAATTTGTTTTTGTTCTTTGTCCATCGCCTGATACTGTTCATCATTGATAATTCCATGAGAAGCCAGAGCTTTGAACATGAGCAATAAAGGATCTCTTTCCATGGAATGGGTCAGGTCTTCTTTTGAGCGGTAAAGTGCTGGATCTGAAATGGAATGCCCGCGGAATCTCTCAGTGACGACTTCAATCAGAACGGGCCGTGATTTTTCCAGTACTTCAGTAAATACGTGTTGAAATCCTGCATAGCAATTAAAAAAGTCCATCCCGTCAAACGTGTATTCTTCCATGCCATATCCGCCCGCTTTTTTCTCAGCGATCGGCTCGACACAAATGGCGCGCTCTACAGAGGTTCCCATTCCCCATTTATTGTTTTCGATCACATAGATGCAAGGAAGGTCCCAAAGCGAAGCCAAGTTGAGAGATTCATGAAAAGATCCTTGAGCTACAGCTCCATCTCCCATGAAACAGACTGAAACTTCTTTTTTCTTCAAATATTTTATAGTGAATGCAGCTCCAGTCCCAAGAGGAATTTGCCCTCCTACGATTCCAGATCCGCCCAGTAGCCGGTCGGTGTAAAAATGCATAGACCCGCCGCGGCCTTTGGCGTTGCCGTTTGCTTTTCCGTATAATTCAGACATCAATTCATCAGGTGTCGCACCCAACAGCAAAGCTAAAGCATGGCAACGATAGGAAGTAGACCACCATTGATTTTTTCCCATGACGTCGAAAGCAGCTGTTTGAACCGCTTCCTGCCCCATATAAGAATGAAAAAATCCCCCTATTTTTCCTTGTTGGTAAGCAGATTCCGCACGAATCTCAAAATTGCGGATCAACAGCATTTGCTTGAGGCATTGAAGAAGGGTATCTTTTCCTAAAGCTTGAATGATTTTTTCAGGATCGCTAGGGAAAAAATGATATGTAACAGGACCTTGTTTCTTCATTTAATTGGGTCGCCTATTCGGCATTACTTCCTTTCTTCATAAACTCATCACCTTATCGGAGCATTTTTAAAAAATCAACTAGTAACCCAGTGCTTGGAAAGAGCGGTTTATTAATAATTAGCTCCAGGCACATTGCTTCTCTGTGAGTCTTTAATCAATGTCGGATTATTTGTCGCAGGTATCGTTCTGAGATCATCATCAGAATGCAATTGATAACAACCAGATAAAGTTACAATACACAAGCTCAGAAAGCAGAAACAAATGATTGAGTTTGTAGACATAAGCACCTTGTTCATTTTTTCCATAGAGGATACATAGAGGGCCGAAAAATGAAAAGTTAAAAATTATTCTTCGTTTCCTTGTTTTTTAGAACGTGTTTTCAAAAATTCTTCGCAAGGGATAGTACTTTTATTTTTAATCATGTTGAATTGTTCTTCAAAACGGGCTGCAAGCTCAGCATCCTCTAAAACAATGACATTTTCCTCATTTTTTAGATCTGCATCATAAGTAAAATTAAAGGAACCTGTCCAAATAAGGTTCTTGCCGAAGACACAAAATTTATCGTGCATCAAAGGGTTTTTTGTTTCTTTGCTCTTTTCATTTGCAGGATGCCAGATAAAAACTGGAATGCGGGCTTTTGTTAAAATGGAAATTGCCGAACGTCTCTTCAAAGAAAATGGATCGACGATCACTTCTACTTGCACTCCTCTATTTTTGGCTTGAACAAGAGCTTGCGCGACACCGCGATGCGTTAAAGCATAGACAGCAGCTTTGACACTGGTTTTTTCTTTTGCAATCAGGGCGATTAGATGATCTGCGATATGATCCTTTGGAGAAAAATAAGCATAAGAAGTTGCATGCTTTTCCGATGCGAAAAGTCCACTGCACAGTAATATCGGCAACACGATCCTGAATAAGATTGAATACATAAAAACTCCTAAAAAGGTGCAATGTGATACCAAGTTTTCGCAATTCTTTCAATGATCTCTTTAAGTTGGAGGAAAATTCAGAAGAGATTTACTATGGAAAATTCATCTTCTTCAAATTCATTGGATATTATGGCGAAAAGACCTATCTATTATGATACCGAGACAACAGGAATACGATCTGAAAAAGACCGCGTGATCGAAATTGCAGCTTTCGACCCTGTCGAAAATCGCACTTTTGTAAGTTTTGTAAATCCTGGATCCCCGATTCCTCCAGAGGCAACTGCCATTCATCACATTACCGATGACATGGTAGCAGACGCGCCTTCATTCAAGGAAGTCGGTCTTGCATTCATCGATTTCTGTCCTGAGAACACAGTCTTAATAGCTCACAATAATGACACTTTCGATAAACTCTTTCTCGAAGCGGAATATAGGCGCGCGGAATTGTCTTTCCCGAAATGGGATTTTGTCGATTCTTTAAAATGGTCCCGTAAATATCGTCCCGATCTGCCACGGCATTCTTTGCAATTTCTTAGAGAAGTTTTTGGAATTCCGCCCAATACGGCCCATCGCGCATTGGACGATGTCATCGTTTTGCATGAAGTATTCTCGCAAATGATCGATGACCTTTCGATTGAATTTGTTTTAGAATTGCTTTCGAAGCAAATCACTTTGAATCGCATGCCTTTCGGGAAACATCAAGGGAAACCTCTTTCTGAAGTCCCTCGCGATTATGTCCAATGGCTCCATGGCAGCGGCGCTTTCCAAAAATCAGAAAATGCTGAATTGAAACAGTGCTTCGAAAAACTTGGATATCTTAATTAAATTAAACAGGATTCGCGATTGCGTCTTCGACAGGCTCTTCGACCGCATTCCTTTTTTCGATGAGATACAAAGCTTCCCACATGAGTCGAAAAGGCTCGCAAGTCTTTAACAATTCATCTCGGGTCCCTTCCGCTATTTTCATTCCCCCGTCTAGATAAATGATCTTATCCGCATGTTCAATGGTTCCCAGCCGATGCGCGATAATGATTTGAGTCACCTCTCCGTGGAGATTGGAAATCGCTTTTTTAATCCTGTTTTCGCTGATTGCGTCAAGCGAAGAAGTGGCCTCATCAAGAATTAAGATAGGAGCATCTTTTACAAGCGCGCGCGCGATGGCCAAACGCTGCTGTTGGCCCCCGGACAAGTTCTGGCCGGCTTCTGCGAGCATGGTATCGTACGATTGAGAAAGGCGGCAGATGAATTCGTCGGCATGAGCGCGTTTTGCAGCATTTTCGATATCCTCTCTTGAGAAATTTCGGCCATAAGCAATGTTAGCAGCTACCGTATCATAAAATAAAAAAGGCTTTTGCGAGACGAACGCGATATTTTCCCGGATTGATTTCTGTGTATAGGCATTGAGAGGTTTTCCATCGATGCGGATTTCCCCCTGCTGAACATCGTATAACCTTGGGAGAAGCTGAACGATCGTGGATTTCCCTGCTCCGGTTGGTCCGACAATGGCTACAGTCTCCCCTTTTTCAACTGTGAAACTGACATCTTTCAATACCCATTCGCCCTGATAGCGGAACCACACTCGGTCCAGTTCGATCTTATCTTTAAAATGCTCCAATTGCAAAGCGCCGTCTTTATCTTCAATATGGGATTTCAGATTGAGAACTTCGAACATCCGCTCTGCGGCTACAATTCCTCTTTGAATATTTGCATTCTCATCAGCGAATTTTTTTACAGGTTCGTACACGAGCTGTAACAGTCCACAAAAGACGATCAATTGGGGAAGGCTCATTTGCAGAATATACAACCCGAATAGGACGACGATCGCAAGACACAATGTTGTAATTGCATGCAGAATAGGACGAGTGAGCAGCCCATATTTTGCGGTTTTACTTTCAAGTACAGCCATACGGTCGTTTTGTTCTTTGTATTTTTTGAGAGAAAACATTTCCATCGCAAAGATCTTGACTGTTTGGATGCCTGCTAAAAAATCGATCAGAACAGAGGCAAAACGTTCCTGGTTTGTTTGTAATTGACGGGAAATCTTTTTGACCCGCTTTGCCAAAAATATGATCGGCATGACAATGAGAGGAACGCCAAAAAAGATGACCATCGACAATTGCCAAGAAAGATAAACACACATCAATAGGCAAGAAATAATTGTAAAGGGTGTCTGAAGATAATTTGTGAGCCAGGAATTGATGGACGTTGCTATCTGGCCGGCATCCCCTACTACGCGTGAAGAAAGGCTGCCAATATTATGCTGTTGGTAAAAGCTCATCGGCAAGGACTGAATGTGCTCAAAGTACTGTTGCCGCAAATCCCGACTCACGCGGATGGCTAAAATCTGGGTCGCATAACGGCTGGAAAAAAGCCAAATTGCCTTGAAGACGGCAACGCAAAGAAGTGCGATGATTAAAACCTTGACATTTTCAGAGACATGAAATTTTTGCTTTACCTTGTTTATAGCCCAATTTAAAGGATTAGTCTCCCTATTTTGGGCCATATAAGCTGAGGCTTTCTGTTTCGTGATTTCACCAGAGCCATCGGTATCGATCTGATTCCATTTGACTTCGATGTCATTCAAAGTGACCGTATCCGAAGACCGGACGCGTTTATCATTCGAAGAAGAGAACATCGTGAAAAAATCCGCACCGTTATTTGAAAGAACGCCAAGCGCAAACATTTCCATTTGGCTTGCAATCGTCAAAGCGAACAGTGTTAAAAACGTTGTGATTAGCAGAGATAAATGGCGTCGATTGCGCAATGCCGCTTCAAGAAGTAATTTCATCTAAATTTTTTGGTCCTTTTACCTACTGGGCGAGGCAAATTTGCCGATCTTTCGAAATTTCTGATAGCGCTGCTCCAGCAATACATCAATAGGAATGCTCTTTAAGATGTTCCATTGCTCTGCGAGATACTGTTTCACGTTTTGATAAACGGCTTTAGGGTCGTGATGGGCGCCTCCGAGAGGTTCTTCGATCATTACATCGATGATATCGAACCGAAGAAGATCTTCCGCTTGCATCTTTAGCGCTTCCGCAGCAACTGTCTTTTTGGAAGTATCTTTCCACAAAATAGAAGCACAGCCTTCGGGAGAGATCACTGAATAATAGGAATGTTCCAACATCGCTATCACATCGCCTACGCCCATTCCTAGAGCTCCTCCAGAACAACCTTCCCCTATTAGAAGGATGACGATGGGAGTCGGCAGCCTGGCCATCTCCATGAGGTTTTGGGCGATAGCCCATCCTTGTCCTCTTTCTTCTGCAGCCAGCCCCGCGTAAGCGCCGGGGGTATCGAGCAATGAAAGAACCGGTAATTTGAACTTAGCGGCCAAACGCATACAGCGCATCGCTTTACGGTAGCCTTCAGGATGAGGCATGCCAAAATTGCGTTGCAGCCTGCTTTCAGTATCGCACCCTTTTTCCTGAGCGACGACCATGAATTTGACGCCATCGATCTTTGCCAAACCGCAAATGACGGACGGGTCGTCCCGATAGAGACGGTCGCCATGGATCTCTTCGAAATGTTCACAGATATTGCGGATATAGTCGATGGAACGTGGACGGGAAGGATGGCGGCATATGGACACTCGTTCCCATGGACTTAATTGAGAATAGACTTTCTTTTTGAGCAACTCCAGTTTTTTTTCCAGTTTGACGAGCTCTTCTTCAGACCAAATGGAGTCATCCTTATGCTGCCCTTTAAGCTGAGCGATCGTCTTTTCATATTCTAGGATTTGCTTTTCGTGAGCTAACATTTTATACCTGTTTTAACGCCGGGGAGTAGCAACTTCGACTCCGGGCAATTTGGCATCGTGAAAATCTTTTACGATTTCTATGACAGTCGGTTTGGTAATCACGATCGAATAAATTTCTTCTATATCTTCCATTGCCATTTGAATTCCGCCATCGCTATCATAAACACCGATGCATGCCTGGTTTTCTATGAGCTGCGGTTTTAAAGGATCTTCAACCCAAGGCGCGCCATGGATGCCAAATCCCTTTGCAGGCGCAGTACACTGGTCTAGTTCCTCGCCAAATGGGATCCACCGTGTTCCGAATACTCGGATCATTTCCACTTTTTGATCATGGAAAAATCCTGTAGTACCAGACTTATATACGGCTACTTTATTGCCGAGAGAATATTTGCCCAGAGGTGTCAGAGAGCCGGAAGATTTACCTGGGTCCAGACGGCCCAGTCCGACACGATACGTTTTCAAAAGAACCCGTTCATCGGTGTCCAGATCGACATAATAAAATCCCATCTTGCATCGTGAGATATCGATCAAAAGATAAAAATTAATGTGTTTGTCCTTACGGAAAACATTAAATCGGCTGCCGGTGGAGACTTTTTGGCTGAAGTAATCAGGTTTCCCATTAAGGCTGCGAGCGATGAAATGGCGCGATGTCCCATAATGAGAAGCATAGTCTGCCACCCACGCAGGACGCCCTTTTAGCCAAGGGACAGAGCTGCTGTAGCTAATGGTCTCCACAATAGGAAGTTTAGTAGGCCCCGTAGTAAAAAGCTGATAAATTCTATCAATTTGTGGAAAATCCTCTTTTTTTTCCGACCCTATGCTTACGATTGGAGACATCGATACGGGAGCTGGAGCTGAGCTGCTGACAAGGACCGCTTCAGCCTTTTGAATTTTTTGATCCGTTTTTGAAGATCCCTTTTCCCGTTTAT
>DATIJE010000083.1:0-10714 GCA_035478995.1 Rhabdochlamydiaceae bacterium
CCGCCTGCTCCGACACAGATAGACAGTATCATTTTTACAGCGAATTTCTTTTTACAGCAGCAGCCCAATGCTCAAACTGTCGATGCCAAATTACTCAGCGGATGGATAAACGCCATGCAAACATCCACGAAGGGCAGCCAGTCGACGCAAGCGGATATTATCAATACCGATTGGTTCAAGAACACCTTTCAAAATGCAAAGCAGGACGTCTACATGCAGTACGTTGGAGTATCTTCAACTACGCTTAAACAAATTTTCGATCTGTTGAAAGCAGGCACTCCTCCGAAACCTACGATCATTGACGAATACGAACTCGCTGCCACGTATGCATTGAATCAGCAGTTTCAAGCAAATGACAAGGTATTATTTCTCGCTTTGATCCAGATCTACCAATCCCTTGGCTCCAATGCTTCGATAAGCCAGTTACAGCAAGCAGGTACGAATTACATCAATCAAAACCAAAGTGCATGGAGTAGCAGCACCTATGATGCCCGGCAAGCATTTACGGCGTTAACTTCGAATGGATCACAAAACCTTTTTAACACATTAAACGCAGTCATCGCCCGAATCGCTGCTCAAACACCTGGGTCTGCAAGTTTTAATATGGCGCAATACTTGGTTGAATTGATTGGCACAAACATTCCATACAGTGTGGACCAAACTGCGTTCGGAAACCAACTCATCCAATTATTTACAAATGCTGACTTCTATGCACAATTTCCGGGCGTTACCACGGATGATATTCAATGGGTCAATACGCTGATTGGACAACAAGTTTTTTCCGTAACTCCTACTCAAGGAGATCAGATTATATTCGAAGTCTACCAATTTTTACAGTCGCTCGATCCTAAGTCGTCGGATTATCAGTTCGTGTTCAATTTCTTGAAAACGTGTCAAAGCTGGGGAAGCAGTTTTACTACAGCTTCAGTCCAAAATTGGTTTAATACTACCTATCCTCCAAATATGGATATTTTCATGGCGAATCCAGATATCGGTGGGGACCTAGTAAAATTGCTTAGCAATATCACCGGCCAAACGCTTACTCCCACAGCGAATGATCAATTGTACAAACAAGCCTATGATTGGTCGCAATCCCTTCCATCCGTCTCACCAGATGCTGCTTTGGCAGGCGCCCTTTCCGCTTATCTTCTTTCAATAGGCAGCACAGGAGCTTATGATCCAGGATGGGCCAAGAAGATTTTTGATGGGAATTTTGCCAATTATCCGGGAATCAGTGTGAATGGAATCATTGAATTTTGCAAAATTGCAGGGTTGCAGATCAGCGGTCTCGATCCTTATCGAATCTTGATCGCTCAATGGGAAAGCAGTTTTCAACCCAACACACCGCAATACCGGTTTGCAGCGGCGATTTTAAGTGAAATCACAACTCTTGGACCCACGGGCACAGTGGACCAACTCACTTCCTGGCTGCAAGGGCTCCTCAACGACGGACCAGGAAAACTGGATGCTTATTGTCAATTTCCAGGACTCACGCAGCAGGACATCGAAGCTCTTACAGGCATTTTGCCGAAAATCACCGTTCCTCCTCCAACGATTCTTGATGGAATTTACAACCAATACGCAGCATTGCTGGCAAGCGATAACAATCCTCAGGATATCGCATTGATCAAAAGCTTTCTAAATGCAATTCAGGCAATGGGAAATATGGCAGGGGCAAATCAAGGACAAGTGACCCAAGCCCTCCAGGGCTGGTTCAACAATCTCTTTTCCCACGACGACCCCTATTTGCAGTATCCGGACGCCTCGCCTAATTTGATCAGTATGCTTTATGGAACTGTCGGAAAAGCCGATCCAGGACCCACTTACGTCGACCAACAATACAAGATAGCCTATGACTATACTCATAGCCTACCCGTGAATGCCACTGCGGACATAAAATTGATGAACGCGATGCTGCAGGAAATGCAAGCTGTCGGAAGCTATGGCAATTTTATCAATGTCTCTTATTGGGCGCTGGGCATCGTTAAAACCAACTTTGCCGACTTTCCGGGAGTCACTCAAGCGACTAAAACAGAATTTCAAACCATCGCGGGCATCGACATTTCTCAAATCCTCGCAAAAGCCCTACAATGGCAGCAAAGCCTGAGCGGCAATCAAAATTCAGGGGCGTATAAGCTCGCAACAGCTCTTGTCAAAGAAATACAGTCATTAGGTACAGCAGGAACCATCGTGGATGTGGAAAACTGGTTCTCCTCGACTTTTGGAGGTGCGCAAGATCCGTACATGCAAAATCCTGGACCTCCTCCCCTTGGACAGTCTGACCTTCAGGTCTTGTATAATATCATTCTGATCGGCACTGCGCCGCCGCCGACGGTCATGGACGCACGTTTCGAAGAAGTGTGGAATTTTACTTTGGGGGTTTCAGGGCAGAACAACATCAATTTGATGAACGCATTGCTCAACGAAATCCGTTCATTGGGCAGCAACGGATCCCTTCTGCAACTTGCACAGTGGGGCTCTCGATTCGCGTACGAATCGCCTTTGTATCGCGCTGCTGATCCTTCAATTAAACAAGCCTTCAATAAATTGGCGAGACAAGGATAATCATCCAATTACCTCTAAAAATCGAAACGCACACCGGCTGTCAAGCCACTGAAACTGAGATCTTCAGAAAATCTCACATAGACTGGAATCAAGTTATCGGGGAATTGTTCGATTTGATTTTGACGCCACCAATATTGCGCTTCATATCCAGCATGAAATCCGAGATGGAATTTATTATGATGAAAATACACATCCCAGGAAGCTCCTATAAGAATCTCAAGGACCGGCGCAAATCTTCTTAAATGGGAGTCAAGATCGATGATTTCGGTCTCGAATTGATTTTGTACCTGGTCCATATCAAACCATCCTGCAAGAAGAGCTGCTCCTAAGTTGCCGAATAAACTAAATCCCACCCCTAAATCCCAAAAAGAGCCGATCCCTATTTTTGGACCTATTCCTTTGAACTCATTTCTACCTTTCACAATAAATGTAGCAGGATTGACGATCGGATTGTTATTGATTGTTAGATTGATATAACTCACTTTAAAACGCTGATCGATTTTGGCAGCTTTAAAACCCATAGCAGGACGAAAAGAAAGATGCCTGCCCAGATAGTATTCTCCTCCTATCTCAAAATCGATGTCTTTCAATTTCACTTCCCAATGGGCTTTGACATTTTTAACAACGTTAACAATCCCATTTACTCCCTGATAGGCCAGCAAAGGGAAAAACATCCCTGCGGGCGCACCTATGCCAGGTCCGCAGCTGGTGCGATTTTTGCGATTTTTCTTTCTGGATTTTTTACCTCCAGGGGGAAGACGTTGGGATTCGCTTGTTCGAAAAAAGGTATAGTCCGCATACACATCCCATCCATCATAGGGAGTATTGACTCCTAGCCCTACCCTGTAGCCAAAGTCATAATTAAAATGGAGTTCCTTTGATTCAGCGTTCATCAAGGCTTGCGTCAGGACTGTATTATAAGTAAAAGAATCGGTGTATTCCATACCTCCTTCTTCCACTTTCCAAAAAAGAAGATCGCCCGTTACGAAAAAAGGAGCTTCGCGCCCCCGCTCTCTTGGACATAATGCAATCGGTTCTTGTTGATAGTCCCTTTTTGGATCTTTGTCTTCCTCTGTCAATTGTGCAATTTGCCCTTGAACTCCTTTCAATTGCAAGGCTAGATAAGCAATGGTATTGTCTGCCGTGCCGTTTTGCACTCTTGAGCTCATCTCATCGACCTGGCTTTTAATGTACTGCATCTCCATTGCGATTTGATTGAGGGATGCATCCAATCCATACGTGCTTTTTTCTTCGATTTCAGTCAATTTTTCCTGCATCTCCGTCAGCTGCGACATGAAATTATTGATGGCGTTTGAAAGGATTACTTGCTGATTGTTCTCTTCCAGATAAGCAATTTTTTGCTGCATTTCATCCAGTCTGGATATTAAAGAATTTTCATCTAACTGTTCGCGCAAATCTTTCACTTGTTTTTTTAACTCATTGACATGGAGAGCTAAGGCCTTGATCGGAGAATGGATATTCTTTCGTTTGATAGGTTTGACTGCTGGGAGTTCCTGATTGAATTGCGGTTCGGCTTGATTTGCATCAGCACAAAGAGTTGCAATTGAAAGAGCGGAAATGCCAGAGGTAGTTGCAAAACTACTGTGCCCTAGAAAATCGATGATTTTGCCGCCAGTTTTCAGGGCCAGCATGCTGGCCCGAGCTGCGCCGACGAGACCATACTTGAACAAGTAGGCGAGGAGGCGCAGTGAAAAATGGCGACAAAAGGGCGATTTTATGGGGCGCACGAGTTTTGCAATTGCCTCGTTAATGAGATATTTACAACGAACGTGCTTCACAAAATCGCAATCCATTTTCAAAACCTATATGATTAGAATAAAGCTAAATGTTTAAAAGTCAAAACGGAGACCTACTGTCAGACCATGAAAACTAAGATCTTCAGAAAATCTCTGATACACGGGAGTCAAGTTATCTACAAATTGTTCGATTTGATTCTGCCGCCACCAATATTGCGATTCAAATCCGGCATTCACACCTAGATGGAACTGGTCATCATAAAAGTACCAGTCCCAGGCAACTCCTAAAAGGATCTCAAGAGTTGGAACAAATCTCTTAAAGTCACTGTCTATTTCAATGACTTTGGCCCCGATCTGCGTTTGAGTCTGATCGACATCAAACCATCCGGCAAGCAGCGCTGCTCCCAAATTTCCGAACAAACTAAATCCCATTCCTAAATCCCAGGAAGAGCCAATCCCAATTTTCGGTCCAATTCCCTTGAACTCATTTTCTGCCTTCACAATAAAATCTACATTCGTGACAGCTCCGAACAATCTCAGATTGCTATATGTGATCTTGGCGTGCTGTTCGATTTTGGCAGCCTTGAATCCAATTGCAGTGCGGAAAGAGAAATGTTTGCCGGAATAGTATTCGTTGCCTAACTCAAAATCGATGTCGTCTAATTCCACTCGCCAATGCGCTTTGACATTTTGCGCCACATAAAATATCCCATTCACACCTTCGTAGGCCAGTAAAGGAAAAAATGTTCCGCAGTTACTTTCGGTTTCGCTCGTTCGAAAAGAAGTGTAGTCTAAACAAGCATCCCATCCATCATATGGGAGATTGTACCCTACCCCAACGCGGAAGCCAACATCATAATCAAAGTCAATTTCCTTAGATTTGGCACCTGTTAAAGCTGCAGGTTGAACAGGATTAAAAGTAAATGAATCCGCATATTCCGTACCGCCTTCTTCTACTTTCCAATAAAGAAGATCAGCAAAGACATAAAAGGGTGCCTTACGACCCCGTTCTCTTGGAGTTAAAGTCATGGATGCAGGTTCGCAATTGCATTTTGAAACCTTATTCTTCTCGGGTAATTGCGCATGATCGACCGGTTCTTCGTTCGATTGCTCGATTGCACTGTCGTTGGAATCCGCCATGACGCCCTGAACCATTAAACCGATCTCATCAACCCGACTTTTAAGGTCCTGAACCTCCATCGCGACTTGATTGATGGATTCATTAAAGACGGCATGCTCGCTTTTATCTTCGATTTCGGCAATTTTTTCCTGCATTTCTGTCAATTGCGACACCAGATTATTGATCGCGTTCGTGAGGAGTTCTTGCTGATTGTTGTCTTCCAAATGAGTGATTTTTTGCTGCATTTCATCGAGACGGGCCACTAAAGAATTTTCCTCTACCTGTTCGCGTAAATCTTTGACCTGTCTTTTCAAATCATTGACATGTAGAGCTAAGATCTTGAGCGGAGAATGCGCATTCTTGCGTTTGATAGGTTCGACTTCTTTACGTTGCTCAAAGGGACTAGCCTGGTTTTCCAAATTGAATTGCGGTTCAGCCTGCTTTGTATCGGTCTCCTCGGCAACGAGCGTTACAATTGAAAGCGCGGAAATGCAAAGGAGATACTTTTTCTTCAAAAAATCGCAGTCCATTTCAAACCTACCCAATTTTAGTTATGCAAGATTCGTATAGCTAAAAAAAAAATTAAATCAAAGGAAAAATTCTTTTGAATGTCTCTTATTAACGGTTTAAAAATAGTGTGCTTTTTGGTATTATTACCTCTTTTAATTTACATTGAGGCTAGGGAACCCATTATGATGAAGATCGATCTAAAAGGGAAAAAAGCGTTTATTGCCGGCATCGGAGACGATCAAGGCTATGGTTGGGCGATTGCCAAGGCCTTGGCTGAAGCAGGCGCAGAAATCATCATCGGAACATGGACGCCTCTCGTAAAGATTTTCACCACTTCATGGAAAGCGGGCAAATTTGATGAATCCAGAAAACTATCCGATGGAAGTTTGATGGAATATTCGAAGCTGTACCCCTTGGATGCATCTTTTGACAAGCCTGAGGACGTTCCTCAAGAAATTCGAGAGAATAAACGGTACCTCGATGCGGCGGGATACACTATTTCTGAAGTTGCTGCATCCATAGCAAAAGACTTTGGAGAAATTGATTTTCTCGTACATGCCCTTGCCAATGGACCAGAAGTTAAAAAACCTCTTTTGGAAACTTCCCGCCAAGGATATTTATCTGCAGTGAGTTCGTCCGCTTTTTCCTTTGTCAGTTTGCTAGCTCATTTAGGTCCTCATTTAAAAAATGGAGGAGCCTCCATTTCCTTGACTTATCTGGCTTCTGAAAGAGTGATCCCTGGATATGGTGGGGGGATGAGCTCTGCTAAAGCGGCTCTCGAAAGCGACACCAGGACCTTAGCCTGGGAAGCCGGCAGAAAGTGGGGTACGCGTGTCAATGTCATTTCTGCAGGAGCTCTGCGCAGCCGTGCTGCAAGAGCGATCGGCTTCATCGATAACATGATCGAATATTCGAAGGCAAATGCTCCTCTTACAAAAGACCTGACCGCTGAAGAAGTGGGCCAAAGCGCCGCCTTCTTGCTCTCTTCCCTTGCATCTGCCATCACCGGTGTGACTTTATATGTCGATAACGGCATGCACGCGATGGGTTTAGCGATGGACAGTCCAGCTATGAAAGGCGGATAAGCGCTTTGATCGAACATCGGGGCTCTCTCCGAACGGTGCGTAAAGCGATCCGCCAATCGTAAGCTTCATGCACGTTCTCGCCGACGCAGCTTTTTTGCATCGGTCGATTACTGCGGGAAATATGGCCAAAAAATGTTCCCTCTCCATGCTCTTTTGAAAACGTAATGCCTATCTGCAATCCTTCCGATGATATGGTTATTGTGTCTTCCAGTTGAAAAGTAGTGGCCTGCAGAAGAATCTTGTTATCATCGTGAATATTACAATAAAAACAGATCTCGAACTGGTCCGAGTTGTCCTCAGGCACTATCTCAGGCAAGACATAATGGATTTCCACTTCATGATCTGACGCATTTGAAACCACTTTATTTTTTCTTATAGGACATACCATAGTATGTACATGTTCCGCATTTCCCCAAGCCAGGGTAAAAGGGATCATCCCATCTGGATCCAGATTCAATCCAAAAGTAGGACGATGCGATGATTGAACAGTGTGTTGTTGGGCGCTGCCGATCAATGCCGCCTGTAAATGGATAGGATGGTCTTGCAATGCCCTATGAGAATAAGATCTGAAAAAATAACCCATAAAAAGATCGTATAAGGTAAGAGCGGGTTGATGTTTTTCTTGAAATTGCTGTTTATTCGGTCCTACAAAGGTCAATATTTTCGGATGCCAAAACCGGGCTGCATGATGCACATTTTCAGCGTGATTTTCAAAGCAAGGATCAAGCATCTGCAAAGAGATGAGAAATTGACTCCATTCATATGGAGAAGACGGTTCCCAGTCCAGGCTCTTTTCATTTTTTCTATAAGCTAACCATTTAGACGCAGCGCTTTTTGAAAGCATCTGTTGTTTGGAGCAATTGGACCCGTATTCATCCATTCGTTTAAGAGTATTCTCAAGTTTAAGCTTTAACTCTTCGCCAAGAACAGACTGAAAGTCTCGAAAAATCCAGTGGAAGACAGGAAGAATATCGAGGGATAGGCAATGGTTTTTACATAGTGGATATTCGTGCAAGTAGATGGGAAAATTGCCGTTCACTTCAAAAGCAAGGATTTTTTCAAGTAAGGTTTTACCTTCTAATACATTTTCGGCAATTTTACTGCGGAATAAAGCCAATACGAAACAACTGTTCTCGAAAATTGGGATCGTATCATGTTCCTTTTCCGAGCAGCTTTCATAACAATAATGTACAAATCCTGTTTGCTTGCTCTGCCTTTTTCGAGCGGCGAGTAGATTCAATTCAACCGGTTTTCGTTTTTGATCCTCTTGTAGTTCCAATCCCATACTTAACGAATAGCCTGTTGCAGAGCTTGAATGATCCCCTGCTTTGCGGCAGAAGGGGCGACGATGTCCGCTTTATCGATCAATTCCTTAGGAGCGGTCTCCATCGCAATGCTGATATCTGCTTTTTCCAGCATGCTCAAATCGTTCAGATCATCGCCTGCTGCAATCATCGGGCCTTCGATTCTCAGAAGCTGTGCGATCCTTTCCAAGGCATTGCCTTTTGTCGCATCTCTATTCGTAATGAGATTCAAATACAGCCCTTCGCCGATAGGGTCCCGTATGCAAGTAGCGTGAATAGAAGACGTAGATTTCAATAAACGGTTAATTCTCGTCATAGCTTCTTCCGATCCCAGGCATTTGATCAATGGAAAGGTCATTAGTTCTTCGATGTCGAAACTATCGACTTGTTTCCAGGGTTCTGGAGACAACTTTTTGATCACTTCCAAATAATCCAAAAGCATAGGGGAAAAATGACTGGGCCGGTAATAACAAAAGTCTCCCTTTTCGTATCCCGAATAGATCAAAAAATCTTCTTTTTCATTTTGGTAAATTTCTTCAAGAACTGGGATCACATTGTGGCTTAAATAATGACGACTGACCGATTTTTTTAAAGGCATCTCAAGGATATCGGCCCCATTTTGAACCGCGAAGAAATAGGGAAATTCCAAATTTCGAAGGGTACCATGCCCGAAAGAATAAGTACGGCCGGTGATAAACATCAACTCCCAGCCATCTATCTTTAGGCTTTTCAAAAACTCAGAGACATTTACAGGTATATCATAGATGTTGTCTGTAATTGTCCCATCGATATCTAAGGCGATCAATCCTTTCTGCATATGCCTATTGAAATAAAAGATTTAAAAGTAGAAGCTAACATACACAAAATTCCATATATTTGCACTGGAAGAGATGTTCAGAAATAAATTTAAAATTTTTGTTTGTTTTTTGGCGTGTTGCTGTTTTGCAGCTATTGCATACTGCGATCCTATGCCCCCTCCTATACCGAATACACCGGCAGCTCCTGAAACCAATCAAGAAGAAGTCACTTCTTCCACGGAAGCGACCCAATCTTATGAAGGCGCATTTTTCAAAATGCTGCTGACATTAGTCGCGTTGATCGTTTTCGTCTTCTTGACTTTTTGGATGTTCAGGCGTTTATCTCAGGGAAGACTTCTTACGGGCAACAATACCCGAAGTATCAAAATCATCGATAAACGGCCTTTGAGTCCCAAATCGATGCTCTATATCATCGAAGTCGGAAATAAAAGAGTTCTGATCGCAGAGTCCCATCTAGAAATCCGTTCCATCTCGAATGTTGAACTCCCCTCGTCTAACGAATAGGTCTTCGGGAAAGGACTGTGAACCGCGGATTTGCAATATTGTCTTTGACCTGGAAACAGAAAGCGAGATAACACACTTTCGCTAGCTTAATGTCTTTTACTTGCGCTTTTACGACCCCTTCCGATTCCGGAGTCCGCATCATGCGCCAATCTTCTTTCCAGGAGATATTACGATGCCATTTACCCTCAATTCTCGCTTCCCATTTTCTCCCGTTGTAAGGATTGACAACTCCATACGCAGACGCGAGTTCGACGCCGACTCCAAAGATTGGACCTCTCACAACATTGTATAAATCGGAACTGACCGTTTTGGGCAAATTCCAGAAAAATCCCTTGAAGAATGTTCCAACTGATTTTTGTCCTCCGGCTTGTTTCATTTTTTTTACTGTGTCCACGGATATTCCAACCAAATGGACAGCAGCCTTGGTAAAATGCCAGGTCATATAAACTGAAGTGTAGACAGGGTTGATGGCCAACAGACAAACACATTTTCCCGCGATTACAAAAGGCGAGTCGTCTCTTAAGTCGCCCCCTTTGTATAGATCTCCCGTTTTAACATCTAAAGTATAACTATATTCAATATTGTGATGTTTCTTATCTTGAATGTATTGACCATTTCGTTTCTTCCAGACGGTCACGGTCTCCCAGTTTTGGCGAAAAATGCTATTGATTACAGTGGAAACATTCATGATCTGCCCTTTTTAAAAATGGAGGTCCCGATGCGGAGCAAAGTGGCCCCTTCAGCGATTGCGATCGGAAAATCGTGAGACATGCCCATGGAGAGATGGGGTAAGAGATTCTTATCGCCTATCCTTGTTCTGAGTTCATCTCGCAGTATCCTAAGACCCGAAAATGATTTTTTAATCCTCTCTTCGTCCTCCGTAAGAGGGGCCATGGTCATTAGACCCTGGATAGAAACTCCCTTTAATTCCAAAAGATAAGGAAAACGATCCAACAATTCATCCGATGAAAAACCTTGTTTGGTTTGTTCTTCGGAAATATTCACTTGGAGCAAAATGGAAGTCGTGATCCCCAAGCCCGAACTTTTAGAT
>DATIJE010000084.1:0-6832 GCA_035478995.1 Rhabdochlamydiaceae bacterium
ATACTTCGTGGCAGAACTCTGCTAGCTGTATTGGAATCAAGCTCGGTTTAATACCTATTGAAGTAATTGACTTTCTGTAACTGCCCGCCCATTCCCAAACAGCACCAAACATAGCTCGGTGAATCTCTTTTAATTCTCCAGTTTCAAACCAATGTTTTGGATTATCTACTGGTCCGCGAAGATATTTTCGTTGGGCATGTACAATATTTTCGGCTTCTACTCTATTAAGATCATTTAGATTATGAACCCAGATTGGAATGAGTCCACTACAATCAGAAATAGGAGTTGCATCTTCAGGAAATTCAAAGTCTACCATACGATCAGTCTTCCCACAACCTAGTGCTCGGACCTCGCAAAAGGCGTTCTTCTTCCTGATTCAACAACTTTTCGATGAATCTAGCATCTGGCTGTTGATCTTCCAAATGCATTGTTCCCTTAAGATAACGTATGTGATTTTCAGCTATTTTTCTTGCTTGCTTGCGTCGAATGGCATCTATAGAATCTTGCAAAATGGGTGCAATCACAAAATCGCATGAAAGCGCGTTGAGAATCTTTTGCAAAGTCGATAGATTCACATTCTTTGGATTTTGTTCTACCCTGGAAATTGTAGCTTGGAGGACCCCTGCTCGTTTCGCCAATGCCTTTTGGGGCATGCCTAGTTGTATGCGAATGGATTTGATGAAAGCTCCAATATGAAGACCTCTAATTGTTTTTTTTATATTTTTAGAGGCTTGTGTAACCTCTTCAATAAGAAGGCTTTCCGAAGAAGAAATTTGTTTCATACTGTATCCTCATTAACTTTATGATATCATCTATGCTATAATTTTCCATATTTTTTATGCTTCACAAGCATAAAATTATCAATTTTTTATAGCATAAATGATATAAAAACGGATGAATTAATTTTTTTATTTCCAGTGCAGGAACAGAGGGCCGGCAGGGCCATAGATGGGATCGGAATTGGGCAGGGGGACTTTTTCAATGTTACTTTCTGTGACGAATCTTTCGGAGGGCTTTCCATAATACATGTCATAGGCGGTATCGAGAGGATAAGCACCCACGCATTTGAAATCCTCGGTGCATTCGAAATTTTTGTGGGACACTCCTGCGGGAATGATGAGGACATCGCCTTTTTCGATTTCAAAAGTCGGCCCTCCATCGCCGCCGATTTCTACGACGCATTGACCGCTGTAAATGCCTAGCACTTCATGGGTGTTGCTATGATAATGATGGTAGGTGTAAATGCCGTTTCTCCATGGATTTTTCCATTCGTTGCAGAAAAAGATGTCTTCCACAATCCCAGGTTGGTCTTTGCCCAGGTTAAGGCATTTCTTGTACAGCACCAAAGGAAGCCTGGGATTATTTGGAAACAACCCATTTTCCAGGATCAGTTCAGTGATAATATCTACAGCAGGAACGATTGCGTCTTCAGACATTAGTATGACTCGTTTGGAAGCCTTTTAGATCTTTCTAGATCAAAAGAAGTTTTTGTTAAAGTACTTTAGAAACTTCTTCTTCCAATGATTCTTCCGATACTGTGCCAAGATATTGAGGCAATTCCAATCCCGCCATCGAAGCAATATCATGCAGGGCAGGCAGGGATTTTACAAATTGGCTGATGAAGTTCGAAGTGGAAGATCCTTTAGTGCTATCTCCTTGATTACCGCTATCCCAAACCGTGATCTTGTCGATCTTGATGTTTTTGATGGCCTCAGCCTGGAGTTTGACAATTTCTTCGAGCTTTTCGATCAGGAGCATGGTTGATGCGCTCTTGGCGTCATCTCCGCAGGCTTCTACAAGCTGCTTGTATCCCTTAGCTTTGGCGTCCAATAACTTTTGAATTCCTTCCGCCTCTGCCTGTCTGATCGAGAGGATCGCATCGGCTTCGCCCCTTGCGATTAATTTCTTTCTTTGAGCTTCGGCTTCTGCCTCGATCTGGATTTTTCTTTTTTTGATCTCTTGAGGTACGATCTCATCAGCTTCCAGGAATTGGGTTTGGGCTAGAGCGCGCGCTCTTTGGATCTCAGCCTCGGCGTTTTGTTTTGCCACCTGGCTCCGCTGTGCTGCCTCGGCTTCTTTTTCAGCAAGCGTTGCATTGGTCAGAGCGATATGCGCTTTGGAATCGTTTTCTCCTTTGACGGCTTCAGCGTTAAAGGATGCGACTGAAACGCGCCGGTCTCTCTCGGCCAGTGCTTTACCGATGTCGCCTTGCTTCTCCTGTTCCGCGACATCTACCTTTGCCTGGTTGACAGCAGTTGCGGAGGCCTTCTTACCGATGCTCTCTATGTATTCTGATTCGTCGGTGATGTCCGTGATGTTTACGTTAAGGAGGGTCAGGCCGATTTTATGGAGTTCAGGTTCGATGTTCTTCTTGATCGACTCCAGGAAGCGTTCCCGGTCCTGGTTGATCTCTTCGATTCGAAGAGAAGCTACAGTGAGGCGCAGCTGGCCGATGATGATCTCGGTGGCCATCGATTCGATGCCTCTATTGTCTAAGTCGAGAAGCCGGACAGCGGCATTGTTCATGATGTCGGGTGTGATGCCGACAGCGACGGTAAATGTGCTGGGAACATTTACCCGGATATTTTGATGGGAAAGGGCGCCTTTTAGAGGGATATGGATGTTGCGAGGCGTCAGGTCGAGAAAGGCGGATCCCTGGATCAGAGGCCAAACGAACGTGCCTCCGCCATGATAGCACTGTACCATTTTGTTATCTCCTACGCGTCCATAGACAACGAGGATTTTATTGGACGGGCATCTCCGATAGAGTTTTGCCAGAAAAAATACGATAGAAAAGAGAAACAGAAGGAACAGGATGATGGTGTAGCCTAAATATGTAATGTCCATAAGTACCTTATTTTATTGGAACGACGACAACCGTTTTTTCGTCCGCTTTTTTGATGATTTGTACAGAGGTAAATGAGGCAAGTTCCTCATGATGGGAAGAGACCGCATCGATCTCATGGGTAAGTTGATGAATGGAGACTGAAATTTTGCCGATACCGTCTTTTGGAATGCGCTGGTAAATCGTCGCTTCCTTTCCGATGGCATCTTCGATTCGGAAGACGGTCCCTGGGCTGCGCATTTTTCTGGCCATCTTGAAGATAAAACCTGTGATGAAAATCGATATGGACCCAGCTGCAAGAGAGATCAATGCAGTGGCTGTTGCAGGAAGTTCGAATTGTTTGATGCAGGTAAGCCCAGTCCATCCGAACATCATCAAAAAAACTGTAATAGTGTGTTTGGATAGCCATGTGAATGTTCCGGAATCATCGTTCGTTTCGTCCCCATCCAGACTGAAGAAGTTCAGTAAAAATTGAATGATAAACATCCCTGTTCCAGCAAGAGCGCAGAACCACAGGAGAAAATCTTTTATCGAGGTTAAGGAATTTAGCATGATCATTCCAGATAATTCAGATGATTTTCGCATTCCATTTCGTAAAACACAAGATAAGAAATTTATATAAATTTGATTTAATGGATCAGGGTGTTATTCTCAGCAAAATTTATTTTTTTTTAAATTAGGAAAGAGAATTTATGGCTATTGATTTTTTGGTGAACTCTACACAAAACGTATGTAAAGGATATCTTGAAATTTTGTTAAATGGTTTTGATGAAAGTCAAAATTATCCCGTCAAGTTCTCTCATTTCATTCCTTATAGTAAGTGGGAGAGGAATAGATTTTATATAATCGATAGAACCAATAATGATAGATACAGCGATGATTCTGTAAGAGTTAAAGGATTAAAATGTTCAGCGCTTGCAGCAGCTACCCCGGTCGTCCATGCAATTAGCACTGTGCTTAACGTTGCTAATCGTATTGGCAAACTAATCACTTTTTCTCATTTTTGGCATCCCAGCCAAAGCTATGGTTATTCTTTTGAACGAAGATTGTTCCAATTTGGTAAAGATTTGCTAAGGGTTGCCTTTTCTCCTATGATTTATATCGGATTGGAGCTTTCAGCTATTTATGGAATGGTTTTACCTTATGATGGAGGAAAACTATACGCCACTTTTGAAAGGTGTGCTTTCGGCAAAGGTCTCCTTGCACCGTGCTTTCAACCCGAACCAACTTATCATCTGGGCGGAGGGGATATTAATCAACCAAACAGCTGGTAATTATAAAAAGAATAATTGACAAATTAATTTAAATAATTAATTATTACTATAGGTGCGATCAGCAAAGGAGATACAATATGGCTTCCAATTATCGAGTCCTGGTCCATTTTCATTTCAAGGAAGGAAAGGAAGAGGAAGGGATCAAATTCCTTGAAAATGAACTGATTAAGAAAGGAAAAGAATTCGGATGCCATTACGTCGAATTATGGCAAAATGAGAAAGACCCTACCATAGTCGAAGGAGTCGCTGTTTGGAATGACCTGGAAGATGCTCGAAACTTCCAGTCCAAATGGAAAAATAAAGAACAAGAGCTTATCAGCAAATTTTGCACAGGGGATGCTACTAGAGAGTTCTGTATCATTCGCTCTATCTATATGGAAAAGCCCGCCAAAAAAGCGGCTTAGTGATCTTAGAGAAAAACGCCCGCCATGCTTGCTTGGGGGCGACTGTCATCTCAATCCCCCTTCAATTTTTATAAATATATTATTTTATAATAAACATCTGTATTTACATTAATTAAATATAATTGATTTAAAATGTAAATTACGTTATAATGTTTTATATAATTTTTATTTAATTGGAAAACAATATGACAAACTTTGTTTGTAATGGTTCTTTTACAGATACTCACATCTTTCATGCTGGAGCGAAGTACCTGGAAGCAGGTGATATTGTCCGTTCAGCACGCGTATGCAAACTTTGGAATACACTCACTCAAGACCAGCGCATTTGGAAAAATTTATTCGAGATAGAAGGGATTCCTCCTGTGATCGGTTCTACAGATGAAGAACGTGATTACAGAAAGGACTTTATCGCTATGTATCGGATGACCCGTGTGAGCGGAAGAACAATCAAAAATACATTCGGAGAAATGATCGGAAAAGTGCCTTCTATCAGTGAAGAACATTTTAATAAATTGAAACAACGAGACCCATTCGAAAAAGAAAAATCGATGGAAGAAAATTATGTATGTGTCGTCGTTCCCCATTCCATCAAAAGAGCCGGATTACCTCTAGCATTAGATGAATCTGGAAATCTCACAGAACTTTCCAAGCAAAACGAACACAGTGAAAATCGAGAGCTGACGATTCCATTTTCTTTAAAAAATCTTAAGTTGCTTTCCTCCTATCTTCCGACAAACAAGAAAAACACCTCTATTTTTACTAAAGATTCTCTATCCCTGGTTTTCAATCAATGTGATGCACAACCTAAGGAAAATAAAGTGTATTTTATTAGGAAAGGCATTGTAGGCCGAGGAATACATTCTTATACGGACCATGAAGAGATTTTACACAGCAATGGATTCGAGATCGCCCCTTTAAGGGGATTGGCTCTTTTTTATTCTATCGAGAAACTTACGTATAGTACCGATCTCGATGAACATTATGCAATTAATCCGGATACAATTAGTTATTGCAATAAGATTTATCGATCGGTCATTGGTTTAGAATCCGGCCGAGAAATAGAAGTCGGCATCCACTATTGCTACGATGCTGATGACCTCGGCGTTGTGCCTTGTATCTCAGTCGGAAACGGAGAACAGCAGAAATTTTTAAAGTGATAATCGTACTCATTTTTATTCAATTCAATTTTTAACATTAGAAAGCTCGTTATTTAATTTTTCAAATTTCCTTCCAATCATTTTTTGGAATGCCAAATCTATCTTCAGCTTCAAATAATGCATCCTCTAATGTATCAAACAAGTAATCTTCTACAGATTTATTAATATTCGGATCTTTATAAATAATTAAATACCATCCAACCAAATCTTCTTCAATTACATAAGATAATTTATACTGATATTTTTTTAATTTTTTGCTATTCATCTATTATACAAACGGTAATTTCTCTTCTAAAATCCATGTCCGAAATATGCTCGTGATCATGTTTTTTATCATTCAGCAGAGATTCGAGAGAATCTTTCATCTCCTGTGCCTCCTCAGAAGTTAAATAGAGAATAACTTTATTCAATGTTTTGTCTGTATCTGAATTAAAAATTCGCATTGAATTATTTATCTTCTTTTATTAGTTTTATCGATCTTGAATTAAAGCCTTCCAAATTTTTCTCATCATATAAACAAACGGTGATCTCTTTTTGATAATCCGCACTTGATAAATGTGCATGTTGTAGCTTGGGATTATCTAATAATTGATTTAAATAACCTCGTAATTGCACAGCTTCTTCTTTAGTTAAAAAGACACTAACATTATTTAATTTTTTATCAGATTCATCATCTAAAATTCTCAAAATGCCACCTCCTATCTATGTGGAACATCGCTCGGATATATTCGACTAATTTCTTGCCATTCACCATCAACGAGATGTTCAATATGTAAATGAGGATTCTCATGAGGAGCAGGTCTATTAAAATCAAACCGTACTTTCCTTAACCCATCTTTAGAAAGAAAAACAGGATCACTAGCTTTATTACGAATAAGCTGTGCGCCTTCTCCTAGCCAGTCAGAAATTTGTTTTTCTAGTTTAACAACTTCTGCAATTTTTGCACTACTTTCCAAACCGGCAACGGATTCTAGAAGAAGAGTTTGCTCTGCTGTTTTGAGACCTCTGTACACTGTACTTAATTCTTGCGCTCCTTTCAGTCCCTTTGAAACAGCTTTTGCAAGAGCTCCGGGAATAAGGATATCAGATCCGTATTTTCCAAAGGCATGTCCGGCAAGTTCTCCCCGGGCATCGGAGGGAAGAGTGTCCCAT
>DATIJE010000085.1:0-3649 GCA_035478995.1 Rhabdochlamydiaceae bacterium
CATTCCTATCGAATATCTATTATGGGCCGCGAATAAAGATTTCGATCAGGATCTCTTATTTTCAATTCGTTCCGAAATAAAAAAACGGAAAAGGGCAATCTGTTTGGTCAATCGGCAAATCCGTTTGCATCTCTTTAAATCTGCTGTACTTCCTCTCCTATTTATCCTTTTTGCCTCGATGCAAACAGGGCCTCGAGGGGTTCATTTTACCCATCTAAAAATGAAAGGGCCCCTTTCGGTCTATGTCCTCGAAGTGGATCCCGATTATGTCGAGATCAAGGCCATGCATGCCGGAGAAGAGATACTCTCTTTAGAAAAGACTTCTTCCATCGCCGAAAAACATCAAGCGTTTGCTGCTATAAATGGGGGATTTTTTCGTATGCATGGTCCCTATGCAGGGACTTCTAGCGGAGTTTTACGGATCATGAATGAATGGCTGTCTTCACCGAGAAGGAATAGAGGAGCGATAGGATGGAAAGATACAGGAAAAACAGTGCTGATCGATAGAGTTGGTTTACATGTAACCCTCTCATGCAATGATCAAATCTTTCCAATCGACGGGATCAACCAACCCCGACTCCTCGGCCAGGCGATTCTCTATACATCCAAAATGGGAAATTCTACACAAACGGATCCGGGAGGATTGGAAATAAGCATTGATCAAGAAGGTTTTATCTATGCCTTTAACCATTCTGGAAATACAGCGATTCCAAAAAAAGGATGGGTCTATTCCATTGATCCCTCTGCATCGATTGATTTCCCAGAATCATTTCTCGGTGCAAAAACCTCTCTCTTCTTTTCTCCCTTTAGTTTGTATGAACCAGAACTTTCACCTCTCTGGGATGAGATGGAATACATCGTCGGTGGAACTCCTGTCTTGATTTCAAAAGGACTCATTGTACAAGATTTTAATGTGGAGCGGGTCCTGACCTCATTTTTGGAAAAGAAACACGCGCGAACTGCAGTAGGCATCAAACCAAATGGAAATTGGGTGTTTGTCGTCGTCGATGGTAAACGTCCTCTTTACAGCATCGGCATGACGATGGACGAGCTGGCGCAATTTATGCATTCTCTTGGCTGTCAATATGCTCTTAATTTAGATGGGGGCGGATCTTCCACTCTCTATATCGGCGACAAGCTGAGGAATGCCCCTTGCGGGGATGATGATGACGGATCCTATCCTACTTTGGGCGAGCGAAAAGTAAGCGACGCAATTTTAATCTTTCTGAAATAACCTTTTTTCAAAACATACAACCTATGCCCTTGGAACTTCCGCAGAGCCCGCGGCGCCGATGTCGTCGCTGACGCAGCCGTCGCTACCGTCGACGAGGAAGCCAGCCGAGGGAAGACCCCCAACAACCAAATGAAATCCATTAATTTCATTTGAAGTGCTCGTACAAGTCGAAGGGTTATCTCCAAAAAGACGAAAGGATGGCTGTTTTTCTGAACTAACATGTTCTAAAATAGCAAGTGTTGCAGCTGTCAATGCCTCGGGTATTTCGAATTCTTGTTCTTTTGCGAGTTCTTTTTGCTTCTCGATAGTCTTATTTCTGGTACCTTCAAGGACATTGTTTGTGATGTATATGATACGGGTTTCAGCGACTTCTTTATCTCCAAGCTCTGCTCGAACACGACGCCAAATATAACTAAATCTTGTTGGATTGCCATTCTTTGGAGACTCAGCAAATTTCTCGAGTTTATTGAATGTGTGTCCTTTTGGAATGGTCAGACGTGTTATTCCTGCTCCTCCTTCGACCTTTGCTCCAGCAAGCAATTTTTTTGCAAACGGGATCTCTTTATTTTTGTTAAAAACTGGTTCATCCTTAACAGAAAGTCCTAAAGCTTCTAAATCAACATGCTCTTTCCAAACTTCTCCATCTTTCACTGTTATCGATGGGAACAACTTTGTAAGCATAGATGGTTTCCGCAAAAGGGGATCAAAAGAGGAATCAGATGTTGCATCGTGCCATATTTTACAAACTCGAGAGGCTCGCACCAGGTCTTCTGGTGATAATAAATATGTAAAAATATTTTTCAAAAGATCTCTCGGCGCATAATCATTTATGGACGGCTGGTCAAAATTTATTCGATTAACATTTATTTCTGATGACATAAAATTTTATCTTTATTATTTTTAACTAAAAACATATTAATGTTATCTAAATATTAATAATAAGTAAATTACAAATCATTACTTGCATTCAATATGCAACAATCACATTATGACGGATGTTTTTTTGCGAGGCGCTGATGACAAAATTATCTTTAACGGACATTCCTTTGAAAGGAAAAAAAGTATTAATGCGCGTCGATTTTAATGTGCCTCAAAACAAAGATGGTACGATTGCAGATGACAGCCGCATCAAAGAAACCCTTCCGTCCATTAAATATGTACTGGATCAGGGCGGGGCTTTAATCCTCATGAGCCATTTGGGACGCCCTAAAGGGAAAAAGGATCCAAAATATACTTTAGCCCCATGTGCGAAATGCCTCTCGAAATGGATCGGCGTTCCTGTTGCTTTTGCTTCGGATTGCATCGGCCCGGAAGTTGAAAAAGCAGCTAGAGAGTTGAAAAGCGGTCAAGTCCTGCTTTTAGAGAATGTGCGTTTTTACGAAGCAGAAGAAAACCCGTCTGCGGACCCTAGCTTTGCTCAAAAACTTGCGAAATTGGGGGATGTGTACGTCAACGACGCTTTTGGGACTGCACATAGAGAACATTCTTCAACTGCAATCATTGCTAAATATTTTCCAGAAAAAGCAGCTGCGGGATTTCTCTTGCAAAAAGAAATTTCCTTTTTAAGTTCTATTCTGGCCGACCCAAAGCGTCCGTTTTATACAATCATCGGCGGTTCCAAAATCTCCACTAAAATGGGCGTCTTGAACTCGTTGACCTCCAAAGTCGATGGACTATTCATAGGAGGCGGAATGGCTTTCACTTTTTTTAAAGCGCAAGGGATATCGATTGGGAATTCAATCCATGAGGACGACCTCCTTGAAGATGCCAAAGAGTTTTTGAAGAATTGTGAATCTAAAAAAGTCAAAATATGGCTGCCTAAGGATCTCATCATCGCTAAAGGATCGGAAATAAAATGCGTTTCGATCGAAGAGGGAATTCCAGATCAATGGCAAGGGATGGACATCGGACCTGCGACCATTGCAGAATGGAAATCGGCGCTTTCAAAGGCTGCGACGATCTTTTGGAATGGGCCTGTGGGAGTATTTGAAAATCCTAAGTTTGCAACAGGAACAAACGAGATCGCGACAACTTTGTCCACGCTGAAGGCGACCACGATCGTCGGAGGAGGAGACTCCGTTTCCGCGATCAATGCTCTGGGGATCGCCCAAAAATTTACGCATGTTTCAACTGGAGGAGGAGCTTCATTAGAATTTATCGAATTCGGCCGCCTTCCAGGAATCGATGCTCTATCCGACAAAACATAAAAAAAGATTTATTGTTATTAAAAAATTTAAAATTAAATACAGAAAGAATGATTGTCGATTAATTTCAAATACATATAATAAAGAAAACGTTCTTTAAAAAGGTTGGGTTCATGAGTTCATTCCAGCTTACGGATAAACTCGAAACAAATGTCAATTGAAGAATTTGGTACATTTCGGCGCTTTCTCTGGCCCGTGCACAATCACGAGC
>DATIJE010000086.1:0-13024 GCA_035478995.1 Rhabdochlamydiaceae bacterium
TGAAAACATAAACATTCTGAAGAATCAAAAAGATACCATCTTTTCCAAGGAAGCGCTCGACAATAATGAAATCAGCATTTTAGACGCTTTGATTTTAGTCCTCTCCCAACCGGTTCTACCAAGAAAGGATCAGCTCCTTCCAATTGTCAAACAGGCTAAAACATTAATCGATAAAGAAATCGGTCTGCAACTTGGATATGGTCCTAAACTGACACGCTCAGCAGGAGAAGAAATAAACCGTGCCTGGATCAATGGGCTTGATGAAGTGGACTTACGAGTTAATAAATATTTGAATTGCTTTGGATTGAACCTGGACGACGATGAAGAAAATATGCCCTTCACACATGTTCAGGTTATAGAAGCCGCAGCCGCCTTACAGCGATTATTGGCAAAAGATCCTTCAGCTGAAGATGCTAAAAAAGCAGTTGAACAATTGAACAATCTGATCAGCTCCCCTCTTGCTGCGATCAAACGGGAATGGACTGAAGAAGAAAGAAACAGCCTCCTTTCTCTCCATTCGGCGCTGCGAGATACCCTCTCAAAATCACCCCTGACTGTGCCTGAACCTCTGCAAAACCGACTCAAAATCGTGTTGGAAAAGACGCTTGGACCATTTACCACAACGCCTCTTAACAAAATCATGAATTCATTGAGCGATAACATCTCTCAATTAGTGACCTTGTCCGCTACCAAGGCCGGGGCCGCTCTTGCGAAAACAGTCGGTTCACAGGTAGCGTTGGGCGCGCGCGTATTGTTAGAGGCATCTAAAGGGCAGCTTGAATCGAATGAAAAATACAAGCCGATCGTTAAGGCGATCGAGGATGTGATTCCCTTTATCGAAAATGCTGAGAAAAGCGGAGAATTCAACGAGCTTCTCAATATGGTCAAGGGCTGCTACAACAGGATCAAACTTCTACCTCCTATTTACATCAATGGAATTCCATTGTTCTTCAATACTTCGGACAAGCCCGCTTCAAGACTCTTCTCCCCTTATGCCGATGGGATCAGCAAAGATAAAAAAGCATTGCATGAAAGTATCCGTCCCGAGCTCAAGGACGTTGATTATGCTTCGTACATTAAATTGCATAAAAAGGAATTTGTCCAAAATACAAGCAATTTGATCGTGCTCAAAAGCATTTATGAAACTGTCTGTGGAGTCACTCCTGACGAAGATTTTTACTCGAAATTGATGGATGCAGCCAGAGAGGAAAGCACCGGTTCTACTCCTTCTTCCAAAATCTTGAGGACCAAATTTTTTGAGGAGATCAACAAGCTGTACAAAGACAACCGGATTTCCATATTGCATAAATTCTTCGCGGAGATCTCCTATCTGATCATGACCCCATTTGTCAAAGTGATGATCGGCCAGTTCGCATCGCATTTCATCGACTATGTCTACAAAATCATCATCAAACGGGATGAAAAAGGATTCGCGCAGATCCAAGACCTCACCATAGACAACTTGAATTCCTATTTAGGAGTGCTTGGAGATGCCTATGAGCACGCCTTAAAAAATCCAGCTGTCAGGGGATCGCTTCCGCAAAAAGTTGAAGCAGAGCTACAAAAACCTGAATCCAACAAAGGAATTCCACCGGAAGAACTCTATAAAGCAGTCGCCGATAAAGCTGCGGAAACTTTCTTTCCGAAGTTGAATCTCGGCTCTGTAATCGATGCCTGGTTCAAGGACAATAAGTTTGCAGAAGATTCCATCGCCAAATCCGTAGTCAATGGAGTAGGCTCTGTAGTCACTCTAATCCTTCGCGTTGTCCTCGCCCCTCTTCAATACATCATCAATACCTTCCTCGTCTGGCGTTTGAAACGATTTGTCATCGACAACAAATTGATCGAAACCATTCTGGAGAAAAGCTTAGGGTCCCTTGCTAATAACAATGATTACGTCCATGCCTTGAACAGCGTCATCTGCAACCAGCTCCAAAAGGTCGTAGATGCAATGGATGAAGATTACAAAAATAAAGTCGAGAATAAACCACCTGTTCTCAAAAATGATGTAAAATCCAACCATCAAAAGAAAGAACTGACCCGACTTGTCACAAACCTGTTAGAAGTTTTGGCTCAAAGCAAATGCCTCACTCCCGGCCAGCTTGAAGATTGCATGAAAAACCCATCTTATAAGCAAAAAATCTACGAGGCCTTTGACAGCTTCTTGATCCCCGATGTGGTAGATTCTGCTGTCAAACTGATCAAAACTCTGTACGATTCCGTCATGAACAAAGATCAGCTCGAAGAACATCTCAGCAACTTCTTGTCCTTGGTTAACGAGGCCTATAAGACCGGTAAGAAAGTCACGGAAAAAGAATTCCGAGACAAAGAATTGGAGATTTCACGCCTCACCGATCGTATCCTCGAGCTGACGATTACTGAAGCAGTGGATAAGAAATTCGATTTCTCAATCGAAAAGAAAATGAATCAGATCAATGAGTTCATCGGTTCCTTGCAGTCCAAGATCTCTTCTTTCGAATCTGAAATAAAAACAAAATTGGATGCACTTGCGATCAAGATCAAACAGGAGAACCGCACTGAGTCGGTCAAGCTGCTCAAGGAAATTTTGCAAGCTTCAAATGAGTTTAAAACTTATAGAAGCAATGAATTGCATAAGTTGGAAAGCGACAAAGAATACGATAACAATATCAAAGATCTGATTCACGGGCTATCGACCAAAGACTCTGCTTATTGCGAAAAAACAGATGAATTGATTCGGAAACTCCTCGATACCCAGGAACAGCTTTTCCGAGGAATAAATATCCCTGACAGTCTTGCTACATGCAACGACCAGTTGAAGAAAGTTTACGATTCTTTACAAGAACGTAAAACCTGGAGTACGGGCAAAGACTTTGAGAAGATCGAGCCGATCGATATTTCCATTTCGGAATTCAAACCTTTCAAAGATTTCGTCACGAGGATTGCGCATTCACGCATCAAGGAACGGGTCGATGGATTGATCGAATTCTATAAAGACCCTTTAAACTATCGCTATGGTATCTTCCACCATTTGCTTTTCCTGCCATTCGTCCAAGAAAAATTTAAAAAGCAGGAAAAACAACCAAAGCGTGAAAACGCCATCATAGTGACACAACCCTCTTAGTGAATTCTGCAAACAGATCGTTTGCAATGAGAGATCGGATGCATGCGCCTGTCTCACAGGTGCGCAGCTTCGGGCACCGTTTTTCAAAACGGATCCCGTAAGGACAATTTCCTTGAAAAGCAACATGTTTGTCCCCCATCGGTTTGTACACTTGCGCTGAAGATGGGCCAAATACACTGAAACTGGGTACTCCGGCAGCACCTGCCAGATGCAATCCCGCTGAATCTGTTGCGATGACCAACTGCATTTTAGACATTAGCACCTGCCAAAGAGGCAAACTTAAATTTCCAACCGCCATACTTCGTTCAAAGAACACGGATTGCAGATCTTCAGCAAGTTTTCTTTCCTCTTCATTCCCCCAGATAAAGATCCATCCTGGACGACGTTGCAGATCAATTAGTTTGATGAATTCGATCAGGGTTTGTTCATTGAAACGTTTATTCGGCCAACGAGACCCAAATGATACCATATAAAGATTTTTTTTATCTAAATATGGGTGAGACAAAATCTTTTCAATTCTTTCTCTGCCGGTCTGATCGATGTTCAATAGGACTTTTTTCTCTTCACAAGGACTTGCGTCTTGGAAATAGCTTTGAACCAGAGACAGATAACGAAAACGCGCATTGACGTTATCTGGAACAGCGAATCTCTTTGTTGTAGCAAGCACATTCGGTTTTTCCGGAACGGATCCAAATCCAAATCCCACTTTGTCATGCGCCTTGGCCATGAGAGTAATCAAAGCAGATTTACTATTGCCCTGCAGATCGAAAACCGCATCGTATCGATGTTTGGCAAGATCTCGGTAAAATTCGCGGATCGAAGACCAAGTTTGCGGACAGTAAAGAGATTTTCTCCAATGTTTGGTATCGACACTATAGATATGATTTAAAAGAGGATGGGCTGATATCAGGTCGTAACATCCTTTTTCTATAATCCAATCGATTCGGGCATCGGGGAACCGATCGCGCAAATAGCTCACCACCGGAAAGGACTGAATCACATCTCCGATCGCAGATGTTTTTACAATGAGAAAAGACTGCATTGTTAAAATTTATCAGGTAGGCCCAATATTTTTAAAGCATGTTTAAAGTCAGATGGCAAGGGAGCTTCAATTGTAATTAATTCTTTAGTAAACGGATGACAAAATTGTATTTTAAAAGCATGTAGAAGCTGCCTTTGAGGGCGATAGGTGCAGAGAAATTTTTGACAATATTGATAATCGCCTAAAATGGGATGGTGCATTTCACTCAGATGCACTCTCAATTGATGCGTGCGTCCAGTCTGAGGTTCGCAGAGCAACAAGGAAGCGCTCTTTCCTCTTTTCAAACATCTCCATTTGGTCAAGGCAATAACTCCCTTGCCTTTAGGTACAGATCCCCAAATGCTCTGTCCCTGATAACTTGATTTTTTAGCCAGAAAGTTGTCTATTTTCCCTTCTTTCTTTTTTACAACGCCGTCTACAAGTGCCAAATAGGTTTTATGGACTTTCCGTTTAGCAAAAAGATCCACTAGTTTTTCCTTCGTCTTGTTATTTTTGGCAGCGACGATGATGCCTGAGGTGTCTTTGTCCAAACGATGGACGAGCTGCAATTCTCCTCGATACGAAGGAAGGTGCCGGTTGAATTCTGAATTTTCACTGACAATGCCCGCCGGCTTGTCACAAATGATCAGATCTGCGTCTTCGTATAAAACTGTGATGCAACAGGGTCGAGTTTTCTCATCTGATAACGTAAGCTCAACGACATCGCCTGCTGCCAAAATTTTTGAAGAAAAACGCTCGATGCGCCCATTGATTGAGCACGAGCCGGCTTCAATCGCCCTTTTTAGGGATTTGACAGAATTTGCTTCGCTGATGTGTTCTCTTAAAAACGCAAGGAGCCGCATCCCATGGTTGGATGAGGAAACGGTGAAGCGGAGAATGTTCATGCACTCTGCAAGCTTTCTAAAAATTCGATCAAGAGGCGTACTCCTACCCCTGTAGCATAAGTGGGATGATACGGTTTGAGCTCTGACAGATAGGCCGTTCCCGCAATATCTAAATGTGCCCACGGGACATTTTTGACGAATTGTTCTAAAAACATTGCCGCTGTGATCGAGCTTGCCTTTCTTCCACCCGAGTTCTTTATATCCGCAATCGTCGACTTCAATTGCTCTTTGTATTCAGGATAGAGTGGAAAACGCCATAAACGCTCAAATGTCTTCTCTCCTGATTCGATCAAGGCTTCAGCGAGTTTATCGTTATTTGAAAAAAGTCCTGTCGCCTCCTCGCCTAAAGCAATGACAATGCCGCCAGTCAAAGTCGCAAGGTCGATCATTCTCGTGGGTGAAAATGTCTGTTGTACATAGGTCAGCGCATCCGCCAGCACCAGTCTCCCCTCTGCATCCGTATTCGAGATCTCTACTGTTTTACCTGACATACTAGTATACACATCGCCTGGCTTATAACTATTCGGCCCGATCGCATTTTCCGTCGAAGCGATCACGCCTACCAGATTGACTTTTAATTTCAACGTGGCTGCAGCTCTCATCGTCCCCAATACACTGGCAGCGCCGGCCATATCGCATTTCATCGTTTCCATTTGGCCAGTCTGTTTGATATTCAATCCTCCAGTATCGTACGTAATGCCTTTACCTACAATTGCAGTGAGGTCTTTGGAATGGGGATTTCCTTTATATTCAATAACGATCAATGTAGGATCTTTTAAAGCGCCCCGATTGACCGCCAAGAGCAATCCCATTTTTTCTTTTTCGATCCGTTTTTTATCCAACACATCCGTTTTGATGTGGTCGCATTCTTTTTCCAGGTCCTTGGCACATTTGGCCAAAGCCTGAGGATCGACATCGTCGGCATTCCCATTCACAAGATCTCGTGCAAAATGGACGGAAGAGATCAGCTGCGCTCCCCTTTTGTATAGCGCCAATTCTTTCTGGCTGATTCCGATCAATGAGAGCTTCGTCAATAACACGGAAGGATCTTCCTTCAATGCATCGCTTTTGAGTTGGTCGAACCGGTAATTCGTTAAGAGAATCCCTTCGCACACGGGAAGACAAAGAGTCTGGTCTGCGACAGGAATATTGATGGTCTTGCATTTTTTTTTGAGGCAGACTTTTGTCGCTGTGGAATAAGCGCGCCTCAAGGTCTCTGCCGAACAGCGTTTCTTTTGGCCAAGCCCAATAAGGACCACCCTTTTTTCTTTGCCTCTGCCTGCGTAAAGCAACAGAGTTTCTCCTTCTTTACCATGAAAATCCCCTGATTTTAAAGGCATCTCTATCAGCGATGAAAATTCTTTCATATCACAAGCGGGTTCTGCGCGTTTCTTTCCTTGCCAAAATGGCAAAATAATCGCATCCGCACCGCTTCTCCGTTTCAAACTGGCCGCTGCTGTCAATTGCATCGATGCTCCTTAGAGGGTGTTTTAAAAGGGAATTTCATCCTCGTCGAACGCTTGTCCTCCCTTGCCCTGCCCGTGCACGATTTGCTCTCCCACTCCCGCATAGGCCGGCTCATTATTAGAAGCTGCCGCTTCCTGATGCCCATCTGAAGGCTGCTCAGGCCGTCCGAACGGACTGAATAGAAGATTGGATGCTGTGATATTCATGGATACTTGAGGGCGTCCTTCACGATCTGTAAAAATTTCAGGTTTGCTTAGTTCTCCGACTACAATAATCGGACTGCCTTTTTTGAAATAAGGGATCATTTTGTCGAATTGCTCTCCCCAAATGGTGACTTTCCACCATATGGTCTCTTCTTTGCCGGACCGGCGCGAGCGGGCCGCGACGCGAAGCGTCGTCACTTTCTGACCGGAAGAAGTAAAACGCACCTCAGGGTCTGCCCCTAGATGGCCTGCAATAGTGATCTGATTCATCTGTATCCTCTTTTTGAACCTGTTTACGAATTGCTATTGATTATTGTGAAGGAGGAAAATTCAGCAAGAAGAATCTATTGCATGCACCAATAAATTTATGACAGTCGGAAAATTTTACGCAAACTGTTACAGTCGGTTCTGATTGCAAGAGAAAGATCTCTTACAGCATATTTGCCTTGAAATTTTTGATTCGATGCCATGTCATCGAGCATCAATAAAGTAATTTCTTGAGGTGAATGTTTGGAGTTTAAAAGAACATATTTTAAAGCAGAAACTCTTTTCTCGAGATCTGGTATACCTATCAATTTTTCCGCTTTGCTTAAACGTTCCATCTCGGCTGTTGCGCGATAATGGAGATAAGCCCCGTAACCTATTCCGCCGAAAATGGTCAAACAGGAAGCAACAAAAATCACTTTTTCCAAGGTGCTGATGTTGTCCCAAAATATTTGACTTTGCCTTTTTTCGTAAGCTAAATCAAACTCATTTAAATTTTTATCAATTAATTCCCTATTAATCTCGTGTCTTATAAAAGACATAAATCCCCCTATGATTAATCTAATTATTATAACAAAAAATGAATTTAACTTAAATCGACAAAATGTTAATAATTATAACTTGAAATGTAAGTATTTATTTTAAATTCAAATTTAAAATGATGTTGAAAAAAAATGCATTGGAAATGCATATTCTTATTTTTTATTTTAACCAACAATCCATTTATGCGTATGACAATTGAAAAAATTGAGACAGACGAAGCGCCTGAAGCGATCGGACCTTATTCTCAAGCTGTTTTGGCTGGTCCCTTTCTATTTATATCGGGCCAAATCCCGATCGATCCTCAAACCGGACAGTTAGTGGAAGATACTATTGAGGCACAGACTGAACAGGTCCTAGACAACATTGAAGCCATTTTAAAGGCCAAAGGGCTGTCTTTTCATCATGTGGTCAAGACAGAGGTCTTTCTAAAAGATATGGAAGATTTTCAAGCAATGAACAGCATTTATGCTAAAAGATTTTCTAATATTATCAAACCTGCAAGACAGGCATTCCAAGTAGCGAGGCTTCCTAGAGACGCTCGTGTAGAAATTTCTTGCATCGCATTTGAGTTTAAATAATTTTTTAACAATAAAATTAGACAAAAAAAAATAATAGGAGTAGATAAAAATTAATTAGTAAAAAAATATTTTATTCTTTATTATGCCCGGAACAATCAAACCCGAATCTCCTTCTGATAGCTTTTGGCCTGAATCTTCTAACTCTGCCAGGGCGAATTCGGAAAATGTTCCTTTTATCAATACGCGTAATAAAGAGTGTTATTTAAAAGAGTTCCTTTATTCCGTTGACGATTCTCCCGATTTTCATGACCCCTTTTCCGACCTCAATCTCTTTCTATCTCAAAAAATTATGCAAGAGATGCGGGAATCCGGGTTCGCAAAAAAATGGTGTGTTAAAATCCAGGAAGAGCTGATAGAAAAAATCACTCCTGAATTCCAAAAGAAATTTCCACAATATCGGTTGGGCATTTCGGCCCTTCGAAAAACTTGGGAAAAAATCGCTTATTATTCACAACAGATCCGCCACCAAAAAGAAGCGATCACTCAAGATGGTAAATTAAACATTCATTTCTTCATTAGAGAAAACCTGAAACAATATTCTCATCTGAAAAATCCTTACAATCTGCATCCTTATCATTACGCGCACCAATTGGCAGTAAAAATGAGCGAATGCATCGCCACAGTTGAGGGCATCAGACCCAAGCTGGATCATTTGACCAAAATGATCTGGGCAATGCAAAGGCATCTGTTGACAGAAACCTCTCCCCAGACTTGCAAAAGCCCATACGATGAATACGACAAGATCGATAAACTGATCGTTAAGACGATTTTAGAAATGACTGCGAAAGAGCCTCATTTGAGCCAAAATGAATTGGAACATCAAGTGAAAGAATCTCTAGAATCTCTTCGGGACTTGCCAAGTTTTGCATCATTGGACTCGATCACTTGCAATGTCTCGGCCCTTCTCGCTGAAAAACTGTATCCTCACTCTTCTTTCCACACGTCTTTCCTATCCGAGCAAAAGAAAGCGATCTGCAACTTTATCAGACGCCAGATTGTATTATATAAGGGGTCGGTACCGACGCCTCAGTTGAGCGAACTCGTTCGAAGGATTACCGCTCTTTATATGCTAGCTAGCGGCCTGCCCAAAAATTTAAGCGAAGAAGAAATACAATCCGCAATCAAAGCCACGTATCCAGTGCTAAAAGAGACCAAGCCTTGTCTGAACCAATCGATTTATGCTTTTATCTCAGCGGAAAGCGTCTTGATGAAAAATGATCAATACTGCCATTCGGTCGAGTATGTGGCCGATACGATCTCCCTTGCTTATCAAGAGGCAAAATGTTTGCCGGAGTTGCGTGGTCCAGCTTGGGACATCTTAGAAATTGTCATATGGAAAACCTTGAGTGAGACAGAAGGACTGTTGGAAAACCTCCCTTATGTCATTGGACAAAGAATAGATGAAGAGATCGCAAATACACTCATAGATAATCCAAACCAGTGTTTTTCCTCTCTTGTTGCATCCACAGTCAATTATTTTAAACGGATCAAGGAGCTTGCTTTGTGCAAAAAATGGGCCGAGATCGAGAGAAAAATCCATCTTTGGTCCCTGCAGGGAGACATGCTGTGTCGATGGATCAGGCTGGACTCGGACAATCCCCTTTTAAAGATGATCTCAGAAAAATGTCTTTCATCTGCGCACTGCGAAAGTCTGAACCATTATCAAGAATTTATCAGTGAAATATGCGTACAATATTTAAAAAATCATCCGGAACTTGCGATCTATGCACCAAAATTGATGAACAGAATTGTGATCTTATATAAATATGCATGGTACGCGCTGATGACTCAATCTCACGAATCTTCATTCGATCGCTTTTTACAATGGCATAGTGTCTATTTCGTATCCCATTCTCCTCATTTAGAGGCGGAACAATTGCTTAAACTGTTAGAAGAACTGTGCAAGAAGATGATCCCATTAATCCCTTTTGATTCCGCTCATTGCAGGCATCTGATCTTTAAAGAAAAAAATCATTCCAACAACAATCAAGGGAATGCTCAAATACTGCCCCATATCTAAATAAGAATGGCCTCCCATTAATGGGCTTTGCTCGACTTTGAAAAACTCCACAAAAAATCGAAACGAAAAAATCAGCATAAAAAAGAGCCCTGAAATTTTACCTGCCCTTCTCATCCCTGCCTTGTATTTCCATAAACAAAAAAGCAAGATGAATGAGGCAAGATAAAATAAAGACTCATATAACTGCACAGGATGACGAGGCACAACCGCTTCGCTCCCTGTTGGATGCCCGAAAATGATCGCCCATGGAAGAGCGGTTGCTTTTCCTAGAATCTCCTGATTGAAAAAGTTCCCGATACGAATGAGACTGCCCGCTAAGGCTGTCGGGATGACTACGAAGTCAAGAAGGATCTTCCAGGAAAATTGTGGGAGGTCTTTTCGTAGCCGCCTGGAAAGAAGGAAAAGAGCCCCTAATACTCCTATGGCCCCTCCATGGCTTGCCAATCCACCCTGCCAAATTTTGAAGATCGAAAGAGGATCCCGAATATATTCAGACCACTCTTGATAGAACAGCACATCTCCTAAACGAGCGCCTACGACACTGCCGACAATGACATAGATCGCGAGTTTCTCGACGATATAAGAAATACGAGGTTTGATCTCTGGATAATCGATGCTGAATCTTCTTAAAAGATGCACGACGATCCAGTATCCGAAAAGGAAACCAAGCGCAAAGAAAAAACCATACCAAAGAATGGGACGTCCGAGAAAAGGAATGTTAAAATCGAACATTTCTCGATGAGGATCCCAAAAAATATAATTCAGGAATGGATGTATCATTCATTCCCGATCGTTTTTTGATTCCTTGCGGCTGCAGCATAACGGAAATAAATCAAGGCCCCATTCATCAATGCCGATCCGATCGCAACATCGATCAGGCCCCTTACATCAATGGGAAGATGGAACCATTTCATACTGAGACCGAGACCGATCATAGAGAGAATAAGCACATAATATTTCCAATTATAGATCTTCAGAAAGCTAACCGGACTTTGCATTGTTAAAATTCTTCCTACTACTCTTTTCACAGTCTTCATTAAAACCAATCTTCCTTTGACAAATCCCGCTATCAGCCCAAAAGCGATCATCATCAACGCAGCTTGTTCTTTGCCTCCGATCAGCGGCGCCAATGAAGGAATGATACAGGCAGAGGAAATGCCTGCATGCGCTGCATTGACGACAAAATGGAGTCCTTTTGCCATTAAAAAAATACCCATGACAAGCCAAATAGCTCCGGAAAAAACAATGGCTCCAAAGTGATTAAATCGCATCTCAACCTTCCTTTTTAGAACTGGTATTGAAAATACCTTTTTGTCATTTTTCCTTCCAATAAAACGAGCAAATGATCAGGTTAAATGTTAATTTAAATTTAAGTTTATCGACAAAAAATCTGATCGGTCTTTAAAATTCAAACACATCGCCTTAAGATAGAGTATTAAAAAATATAATTATAAGAGAGGGATTTATGAACGTTTCGCTCGCATTTATGCGGATTTTCTTTGTCATATTGTGCATCTTCTTCATGACCGCTTACATGGCCTCCATTCCAAGCGGTTCTATCGCCTTAAATATGATCATCGGAATAGCCATTGGTTTTGTTTTTGGCCTGATGTTGATAGGTTTCGATATTTTATTCAGAAAATACAACCTGCGCTCTTTCAATATTGCTGTAATCGGCATTTTCATCGGCTATCTGATGGGCCAGGCGCTCGTATTGGTTTTCAATGCAATCCTGGATATCAGTTCCATTTCAATCGCGATGCAGCCTCAAACGGTGGAAATCATCAAGATCGCTTTATTTTTATTCGGAATTTATTTGGGAACGATCATGACATTGAGAGCATCGGACGAATTGTATGTCAGCATCCCTTTCATCAAATTCGCACCCACTGCCCAAAAGAAAAAAGATCTATTGGTCGACGTCTCTGTTCTTTCCGATGCAAGGATCATCGACATGGCCGCGACAGGCCTTTTAGACCATCAATTGGTAATACCGAGGTTTATCATTAAGGAACTCTACGCTCAGTCAGAAATAGGGGATGAAATTTCCAAATCCAAAGCGAGGCGCTCTCTTGATGTGATTAAAAAGATGGAAGGGATTCCAAACCTGGAACTACGATTCAATGATACCGATTTCCCCGAAGTCAAAGATTCTATCGGTAAAATGATCCGCCTTGCCAGACTTTTAGATGCAAATATTCTGACAGCGGACATCAGCCGAATCCAGATGGCCTCGATCGAAGGGATCCGGATCATCAATATCCACAGCCTTTCCAATGCACTAAAACCTCTGATGCAAACAGGCGAATACATAAAAATTAAAATCCAGCGCTATGGAAAAGAACCTAGGCAAGGCGTGGGCTATCTTGAAGATGGCACAATGGTTGTAGTTAATGGGGGTGGAAATTATATTGGAGATACCATTGATGCGCAGGTATTGTCAGTAAAACACACAACATCCGGCAGAATGATTTTCTGCAATGCCAGCGATGAAGAGACCTTATCTGATTATTACGATGAGGACGAGGATGAACATGACAGGTGACCCAAACTCTCCCATTCTAGGAATTGGCAACGATATTATCGAAATCGACCGGATACGCAAAAGCATAGACAGCCATGGCTACCGTTTGATTTCCCGTTTATTTACGAGAAAAGAGCAAGATTATTGCCTGAAGCATAAAGACCCGGTACCCTACTTTGCCGGACGCTTTGCTGCTAAAGAAGCCATTGTGAAGGCCTTGGGCACAGGGTTCGGAGAACATGCTTCCTGGCTAGACATGGAAATTCTAAACGACGAACATGGCAAACCGTTGGTCGTTTTCTCAGGCGAGATCTCAAAACGATTGAACAATCCTTCCGTTTTAGTATCGATCAGCCACTGCCGCCAATATGCGACAGCATTTGCTATCTGGGTTAA
>DATIJE010000087.1:0-22687 GCA_035478995.1 Rhabdochlamydiaceae bacterium
GAGGAGTGCAGATTGCGGCGATCGTTTCACCTGGTAGATACGTTCTATGGACAAATTCCATTTCTAAACACAATTAAATAAAAAAGAATGTAACAAATTAGATCTTATTTAAACAGAGTTATTTGAGTTAAATGACCATTCAAGATAGAAATAAAAAAATATATAAAATCTTTTTGAATAATAGTTTATTTATTATTGAATTACTATCCCTCTCCGACATGGGTTACGAAATTGTCGGCGCGGGAGGTTGTGTAGAATTGCCAAAGACTTAGGCAGTCACTACAAATTTCTGAGGGCCGAGGTAATCAAATCTGATAGAGAAGGTTCTTCGGTCTCTGATTGATCCAAAGCCTTTTTGATGGCTTTTTGCGCTATGACTGCAGGATACCCCAAATTGACAAGGGCGCTAATGGCATCGGATGCTGCGATCGATGGGTTAGAAAGCAAAGAGGGGAAGTTCTGCGTATTTAAATGTTTCAGTTTGTCCCGCAGATCGATGATCATACGTTCGGCCGTTTTCTTGCCGATACCCGGCACTTTGCAGATCGCATTGACATCTCCTTTAGAAATGGCGCAATGCAGAGTGGCGAGGTCCATATGGCCGATCAACGCCAGAGCTGTTTTCGGGCCGATGCCGGACACATCGTTCAGTTTTTCAAATAGATCTCTTTCTTCCCGGGTTAGGAATCCATAATCTTTATGAGAATCTTCGCGGATGACTGTGGAGACGTACATGCAGACTTCCTTGCCTGTCTGCGGAAGCTTGGAGTAAGTGCTCAGAGGGATTAAAAGCCCGTGTCCTATTCCTTGGATTTCAATGATTGCCTTTGAAGGTGTAGCTTCAGTGAGTTTGCCTTTGATGTATTCGAGCATTGGTATTTCTCAATTTTTAATGTTCAAGAAAGGGATCGCATGGGCATGACATAATGCCAATGCAAGCGCGTCTGCTGCATCTTCCGGCTCCGGCAATTGGGGAAGACGGAGCAACACCTGGATCATTCTCTGCACTTGCTCTTTGCTGGCAGCGCCATTTCCCACCACGGCCTTTTTTGCTTTTTTTGGAGCATATTCATAAATTGGAATTTTTCTTCTGGCCGCCGCCAAGATAGCCATGCCTCGCGCCATGCCCAATTTCATTGCGCTCTGGGCATTTTTATATACGAATTGGGTTTCTATAGCTACAGCATGAGGCTGATAGGTTTCAATCAAGTGGTCGATCGCATTGAAAATGACCAGGTATCTTTCGGAAATTTCCAGCTTTTGCGGCGGCCGGATGCATCCAAAATCCAGAGGTTCACTCGATCCATTTTTCATTTTGATAACGCCGAAGCCCGTGATCCTTGTGCCAGGATCGATGCCGAGGATGATCTTATGAGGAGATGGATGCTGCATGTAGGTCCTATTTATTTTTTAATACTACCCTAACAGCTAAATAGATGACAATTGGCGCTAGCGAGATATACCCCATCTTTGTATGTACAAAATCGAAAATTTCTGTTATTTTCCATATCTGCTTATGTTGGCCTAAGAGAGAGTACAGTAGATGGGATTTCTGGAACCGCTCCAGCCTAAAAATATTATCGTGCGCATGCCCAATTGGATCGGTGATCTCGTCATGGCAACGCCGATCCTTTCAGATTTGAGAAAAGCTTATCCTAACGCTTATATAACAGCGATGTGCCGTTATCCTTTATGCGACATCTTGAAAGAGGATCCGGAAATCGATGAATTATTTTGTTTTAGCAAAGCCAGCGGGTTCAGCCGGCGCATTGAAAAACGGAACATTATAGAAAAATTGCGAAAAGGCAAATATGATTTGGGGATCTTGCTCACCCATTCTTTTTCTTCGGCGTGGTGGTTTTGGCAAGGAAAAGTTGCAAAGAGGCTTGGATACGAATGCAATGGAAGGCGTCTTTTATTGACCCATAGTGTGAATTTGCCTGAAAATATCCAAAATCAGCATCTTGTAATGACTTATAAAATGCTGCTGCAGACATCGGGGATCCCTCTTTCTGATACTCCTCCTCGGCTATTTTTAGCGGATAAGGAAGTGGAGCAGGCCTACACTCTTTTATCGAGACATGGAGTTTTAAAAAACGGTTTCATCGTCGGGATCAATCCAGGCGCGACTTATGGATCGGCAAAATGCTGGCTGCCTGAACGTTTTCGGGAAGTGACGCAGCGATTATTACAAGATAAAGATCTTTATGTTGTTTATTTTGGGGACACGGGGACGGAATCTCTTGTCAAAGAAATCTGCCAGGGTCTTTCTTCGAGGGTGATTAATTTGGCAGGTGTTACTTCTTTAAGAGAATTGGCCTGTTTGATCAGTTTATGCGATGTGCTCTTGACCAATGACAGTGGGCCCATGCACATCGCCGATGCTTTGGGAACGCCTATCGTTGCGCTGTTCGGTTCGACAAGCGAAATTGTCACCGGTCCTTATCATCAAGGGAAAGTCATTCATAAACATGCGGAATGTTCTCCTTGTTATCAACGGACATGTCCCATTGATTTTCGGTGCATGAAAAGGATAGAGGCGGATGAAGTGTTCCAAGAAATTTCTCAAATCATTAAATCTAAAAGGTCCAAACTCACTCTTTGCGCACATTGAGGACAACTTGATGTTTAAACAAATCTGGCGCAAGTTCGCCCCTAATCCTCTCGATCAAATACTAAAGCGCGCAGTCAAAGAAAATAGCCGGAAGTTTTTGATCGCCTGGAACAGAGGGTTAGGAGATATCCCTCTTGGACTATATGCCCTTGTCTATCGCGTGCGGGAATTCGTTCCGGATGCCGAGATTACTTTTTTAACCAGATCAGATCTGAAAGAAGCATTTTCCTTTTTAAAAGATGTCCGCGTGTTAGTAGGCGTACACTGGAAGCGGGGCGTAGATTTCGATCTGGATCGAACTCTTGCTGATTTGAATTTGGAGCGTTCTTGTTTCGATGTGATTTTAGAACGTCCCGATCCGACTTATTGGGTACAATGGCAGCTCGGCACCATGGTTCCTCAATTACAATGGAAACGGGATTGGGATGGACTTTGCGAGCGTTTTGGATTATCGGACCGGATGTACATTGGCGTGCACGTGCAGACAGAAACAAATTATGGATATCAAAAGAATTGGCCGACCCACTTCTGGGAAGAATTTTTTGAAAAACTAAGCCGGCAATTGAACCATCAAATCATTCTGTTCGGATTCCAGCGCACGCCGGTCTTTGATTTTCCCGGGATTGTAGATCTAAGGGGAAAAACATCCCTTTTTGAAATGTTGTCGATTATAAAAAATCATTGCCGCGTTTTAGTCGCTCCTGATTCAGGCGTGTTATCGATCACTTATTATTTAGCAGAAGATTTCCCTATAAAAATGATCTCGCTTTGGGCGGATCCGAATCAGGGAGTTTTGAAACAAAATGTGCATTCTCCTAATTCTCTACTCGTTCATGTTCCTTTGATTGGTCAAAATAAAGATATCAGCCAAATCCCTGTTGAAACGGTAACGGACATTATTTTGGGAAAATTATGATACAAAACATTGTAAATCATTTGGATTCGATTGGGCAAAAACAGTTGAGTGTGGATGTGGACCGCTTGACCCTTGCGGAACGGGAATATTTTTTGAATCAACTTGAAAGATATCCATTATCTTTAATGAACGAGCAGAGAAAAGTGCTAGCACAAAAAGAAAATCTATCAGCTCCTCTTGATCCTCTCGAACGCTATCAGATCGCCGGTTTGGCAATGGACAAACAGATGGGAGAGCACTGTATCGCTGAAGGAAAAGTCGGATGTATTATTTTAGCCGGCGGACAAGGGACGCGCATCGGCGCGGCAACCGGTTCTAAAGGAATGGTCCCAATCTCTCTCATCAAAAATAAGAGCCTGTTTCAATTATTTTTCGAAAAAACTCTTGCTGCATCTAAAAAATATGGCAGAGCACTGCCTTTGGCGGTCATGACCTCGCCGGTCAATTTTGCATCTACATTGGAGTATTTAGAATGTTCGAATTGGTTTGGAGTGACTCCAAATCAAGTCGATCTATTTGTCCAAGAGATGCTTCCATTTATGGACGACACAGGCAACTGGATTCTACAATCGCCCGGGAAGATTGCCGAAGGGCCCGATGGAAATGGGAATTTTTTTAAGGCTTTTTGCCGTGCGGGGATTTGTAAAAAATGGAAAGAGTCCGGAGTCCAATATATCCATGTCATCGTGGTCGATAATCCCCTAGCTGATCCTTTCGATGCGGAATTATATGGTTATCATTCAAGGACAGGCGCAGAAGCGACTATAAAAGCTATTATGAAGATAGATCCCTTGGAACAGGTCGGTACGATTGTATCTAAGAGAGGAAGGCCAAGAGTCGTGGAATATTCTGAGTTTCCCAAAGAAGAACTCGTTGCGAGAAACGATGACGGTTCATTGCGATTTCCATTGGCCAATATCAGTTTGCTCTGTTTCGATATCGATTTCATCGATCGAATGGGACAGAAGAAAGATTTTTCTTTGCCGTGGCATTTGGCGCGGAAACTAACTGATGGAAAGATGATCTGGAAATTCGAAACCTTCCTATTCGATCTTTTGGAATACACCGAAAAAAGCGAAGTATTGGTCTATCCGAGAGAAACCTGTTTCGCTCCTTTAAAAAACCGTTCGGGTGAAGCGAGTTTTGAAACGGTAAAATCCGCTCTTCTCGCTTCCGACAAAGCCGCTTACTTAAAAGTTACCGGTATTCCTGCGCCCGATAAGTCATTTGAATTGGACCAGTCGTTCTATTATCCCACAAATCAATTCCTTGAAAAATGGAAAGGAAAGGCTTTGCCGGATGGGGAATATATTGATGCAGATTGTATATCTTGATATATACCGAAAGTGATTCCAAACCGGCTTGAATCACATTCGGCATAAATTAAAAATAAAATAAGGAACATTGATGAAGATTGGATATTTAGGCGCTGGAACATGGGGATTTTGTTTAGCTTCTTTATTAGCTTCGAAGGGGCATCAAGTTCTACTGTGGACCGCAAATCCTGAATTCGCGAAGACGCTCAGTAAAAAAAGAGAACATCCCAAATTGCCCCGTTATAAAGCAGAAGATGGTGTGGAGTTCACCAGCGACATGAGTGCTGCGATTTCAGGCGTAGAAATGTTAGTGGAATCAGTGACCTCGTCAGGCATCAGACCTGTTTTTGAACAAGTGCTCGCTCTCGGCGGTGTTGATTGTCCCATTGTCCTCACTTCAAAAGGGATCGAGCAGAACAGCTGTTTGCTTTTGCCGGAAGTGGTCCTGCAAGTACTCGGTGAGGACCATCGTTCTCTGATCGGCTGCATCAGTGGGCCGAGCCATGCAGAAGAAGTGATTCAGAAATTGCCGACCTCGGTCGTCTGTTCTGCATACGACTCTGAACTCATGCTTAAAATCCGGGATACTTTTACAACTCCATTTTTTAGAATTTATCCTAATGCGGACCTCAATGGCGTGGCGTTTGGCGGAGCGATGAAGAATATCATTGCAATCGCGTGCGGGATTTCAGATGGACTGGGATTTGGCGACAATACCAAAGCAGCCCTGATGACAAGAGGGCTTCATGAGATCCGCAAACTTTCGGTAACGAAACATTGCAAGCCTGAGACATTGAATGGCTTGTCGGGGATGGGAGATTTATGTGTGACCTGTTTGTCCACGCTCAGCCGAAATTATATGTTTGGACATCTCATTGCTGAAGGATTGGACCCACAGGCTGCAAAAGAAAAGATCGGCATGGTGGTCGAGGGAGTCTACACCTGTGTTTCGTCGCTTCAGCTCGGTCAAAAAGCACATATCGAAGTTCCGATCACTCAGGCGATCTATTCTATTGTTTACGAAGGGTTGAACCCGCGCGATGCCGTAAAGTCGCTCTTGCAAAGAGCGATCAAGGAAGAGCACCTATAGTATGTTAGAAGGACAAAAAGTCATTGCAGCAGGAGAAATGGCGCGTATCGAAAAGCTCGCTTATGCTGAGGGCGCTTCGGAAGTGGAGTTCATGGAAAAAGCCGGCGAAGGGATCGCTAAAGCTGCAGAAGATTTCATCGCATCTCATAATCTCGACAAGCAAGTGGTCCTTTTAGCGGGTAAAGGCAATAATGGCGGAGATGCTTATGTCGCAGGACGGCATCTCGTCTCCAAAGGCTTTTCTGTCATCGCATTTCATCTCGACCCTTTGGACTCTTGCGGGCCTCTTTGCAAAAAGCAATCTGAACAGTTCAAGTCCGCAGGAGGAAAGTGTCATCTAATTGAAAAAGGGAAAGAAGTCCCCTTTCCAAAAAGCGGGATCATCCTCGACGGGATCGTTGGGACAGGCTTTAAAGGGAAAGCCGAAGGCGTAATGGCGCACGCGATAGAACAAGCAAATCATGCGTGCTTGCCGATCCTAGCCATCGATATTCCTTCCGGTGTGAATGGCAATACGGGCGCTGTAGAAGGCGTTGCGATCCAAGCGGAACAGACCATTTATCTGGGATTGCCCAAACTAGGCTTCTATATCGGAGAAGGATGGAATCATGTAGGAGAGTTAGTGCATGTCGATTTCGGCCTTGCTCAAAAATTCGTAGAACAGGCCGAAGGCAAAGCCTATCTTCTCGATGAGGAAAATCTTCACTGTTTATTTCCACCTCTGAAGCGGAATCGGCATAAATACGATGCTGGATACGTTCTGGCTGTTGCAGGCTCTTCAGGTCTTGGAGGCGCAGCGCTTCTCTCTTCCTTTGCTGCGCTTCGATCAGGTGCCGGCATCATACGCTTATTTTATCCCGAAGAAATGGAAGAGGAGCTTGGAAGAGCTCCTCTAGAGTTAGTAAAAGAAGCATGGGATTTTCAAAATTTCGCAAGGATTTATAAAGAATGCAAAAGAGCAAGATCGATGTTGATCGGTCCTGGACTTGGACGTTCCAAAGAAACGGAAAAAATGCTGAAAAAACTTTTAGCGAACCTGCCTTTGCCATGCGTCATCGATGCTGATGCTTTGTTTTTTCTGAGCAAACATCTTTCTTGGGAACTACCCGAGCACACGATTTTGACCCCTCATCGCAAAGAGATGGAGCGGCTGCTGGCTTTTAAATCCAATTCTTATATGGATGATATCTCATTTCATACCCTGTGCCAAAAGTTCGCAGAACAAAAAAAAGTGACCATTGTGTTGAAAGGCGGGCCGACGTTTGTTTTTCATCCAGGTACCCTTCCTATGATCATCACTCGAGGAACGCCCGGACTTGCAACAGCAGGGACCGGCGACGTGCTTACCGGAGTGATTGCAGCTTTATTGGCCCAGCGTATGGATGCGCGATCGGCGGCGATTGCCGGTTCAGCATTGCACGGCATGGCCGGAGAAATTGCATCCTTTCAAAAGACCCCTTATTGCATGGTAGCTTCAGATGTGATCGACAATTTACCAGAAGCTTTCTATCAAGTTTTTTCCAATCTTTGATGGCAAAAAATTAATAAAATCTTTATAAATCGCTGCTTGAAAATATTAAAATTTGCTTTTTGGAGATTTTTATGGCAGCAGCTGCAACAGCATCTTCCCCTGATTCGATCAGAAAATTTTATTTAGTTCCAGCTTGTGAAACGGAAGCGGATCCAACCCTCATTTCTGGAAAAATGCATAAACATTTAAGCAAAATAGGAGAACAACAAGCTAAAAAAGTCGCAAAAACACTTTCCTCAGTCCCATTTTCTACGATTTACTGTTCTGATCTCCGAAATGCTAAAGAAACGGCTGTTATCATTGGACAAGGGTTTTATACACCCATTTCTACGAAATTTTTAGGAGAGTTTTCATTCGGAGAATTAGAGGGAAAACTGATTTCTTCCTACGTCGATATATTAAACAAAGCAATCAGATCTTTCGATTACGATACAATAGAGAAGAGGCGCTCTTTTCGCATTGCAAAGGGCGCAGAAAATGTCCAAGAGGCATTTGATAGGATGTCAAATGTACTTAAAACCATTGCCTCAAAAGCAACAGATCAAAATATTGTGATCGTTTCTCATGCAAGATTGATCAATGCTTTTATGGCAACCATCCTTTTTAGAGACATTCATGCCATACAAGTTAAAAAAGGAGGGCTGGCTGTTTTCGAGTATAACTCAGATCGTTTCTTTTTTTCGGGTGGAAAGAAAATCAGCGCAGCCGGAAAGACACCTCAAGAAGGGTTGTTCGAACGCTCTCTGCTTGGAAAGGGCGTAGAGGAAGGATGGGGAAATAAGATCCCTGAATCAAAGAAAAATCGATTTATCGCCTTGGCCGATAGTTTTTTTGCTGGAATCAATGATCGAAAAATCATGGATGAGCTTGCAGAGATTTATGCATGTACTGCCGGTCATAAATCAGAAGCCAAAGCGCGGTATGTAAAAGAAAAACATCGCAAAGCGCTGGGTTCATACGCAAAGCACCTGATTCTGGATTCCATAGAAGAGACTAAAGGGTTTGCTTCTGTTGTAAAGGGAAACATTGCTCCGGGATCTCCTCTTATCAATCAGTTGCTGTTGTTTCTTTATGAATTTGGAGACGCCGAGATGTTATCAACATATGTCCACAGTCTGTATAGTCATTTTGGAAATGAATGTCCTGTGGACGATTTTGTGAGAGAATGGGCGAAGAAGGTGTATCAAGATTTTCAAGAGCGCAAGCCGATTTCATTTTCTATGCTCGCCAAATTGATTCGCGACAAACGTATTTCCTACGATTCTATCGAATCTATTCCTCCCTTTAATGATCCCAAACTTTCTTTTGATATTTTAAAGAAACTGGCTGCCCTGGGAGTCAAAGAGGCGGAAGATGCGCTATGCTGGGCATATTATTATAATCAGATCGGTTTGGGCCTTAGCATCGAGGAGCGTCTGGAAGGATTGCGCGAACTTGCAGAACAAGGGAATGAGATGGCTCAAGGGAAAATCGGTGCAGTATATGAAGAAAATAAATTTCACGACTTGGATATATGCAATTTAACAGAAGAACAACGCAAAGATGGAATCGAGAGTCTGTTTAAAATAGAAGGAACTAGGAAACACAACTTTTATATCACAGAGTTGTGTTGGAACAATGGTTTTGACAAACTTCCATATCAATTATCCCTTCAAGAAAGAATAGATACATTGCAAGCAAGGGCCAAATCGGGTGATCATCAGTCTCTAGATTATCTATTGCTGATGTGCGATGAAAACAGGATAGGCGATGCAGAGAGAAAATCCAAAATAGATTTAAAATGGGATGCACAGCAGCGCTTAAATAAAATAGAAGAACTCGAAATCATTGCCAATGATACCGGCAAAATGCATTTAGATCACATTGGAGGATTATTTGCCTGCTGGATAAAAGACAATTCCATTGGTTATGAAGAAAATAAGATTTCTTTAAATTGGAGTCTTGAAGGACGGATAGATTGTCTTAAAGAGTTGGCTTTCAAGAGACGCAATCTTGATGCAGCAGATGCACTGGCTGAGGCATATGTTAAAAATCGACTCAAGAATGAAAAATTAAATATGTCGTTTGATGAAAGGCTTGCTAAATTGCATGAGCTGGCTTTGAACGGCAGCCGTAAAGCAGCTTCGAAAGCAGCAAAATTTTACAGCAATAATCAATCTGTAATTCATGAATTTAGAGACATAGACCATTCGGTCATGGACAATCAAACAAAGACGCAAAAACTCATTGAACTGATTATAGAGGGAAGACATTACAATCTGGACAAGCATTTGACAATGAATGAATCTCTCAAAGGAGTCTTGAAATTGATATTCACTACTTTGCAAACATTGGATCAGCGATAATATTGACGATACCAGTTCATGAAATGTTCCATCCCTTCTTGAAGGGAGACCAGAGGCTTGTATCCGAGTTGGTCCTGGCTTTTGGAAATATCCGCATAGGTAATAGTGACATCCCCTGTCTGCATGGGCAGAAGTTGTTTCAATGCTTTTTTGCCGGTGAGTTTTTCAATGATGGAAATGAGTTCGGAGAGATCTTCTGTTCGATTGTTTCCTAGATTAAAAATTTCGCATTTGGCTCCAAGATCGATCGCGGATGCAGTGCCTCGGACAATGTCATCTATGTATGTGAAATCCCGTTTCATTTGTCCCTGGTTGAACAGTTGAATGGGGAGTCCCTGCATAATGCGTTGGGTAAATGAAAAATAGGCCATATCCGGCCGTCCCCAAGGGCCGTAAACAGTGAAAAACCTGAGGCCGGTCACATCCATCCCATGAATGTTGTGATACGCTGCAGCGATCAATTCATTGGATTTTTTTGTAGCTCCATAAAAACTGGCGGGCTTATCCGTTGCATCATGTTCAGAAAATGGCACCTTTTGATTGAGGCCGTAGACCGAAGATGAGGAGGCGTAAATGAATTTCATCACTGGGTGCCGTTTGCACACTTCAAGGACTTGTACAAATCCATCGAGGTTCGCGTGCACATATTGTTCCGGATATTGGATCGAATGTCTCACTCCGGCTTGTGCTGCAAGATGGACAAAATGGGTGATTTCGTGTTCGCTGATTGCTTTTTCGAGAAGAGGAGAATTGTGGATCTCGGACTCTATGACTTGGATCCCGGTGTCTTTAAGGATTCGGGCTCGCTTTTTTTTCAGATCGGGATCATAGTACTCATTAAAATTATCGCACCCGCATACAAAATCCCCACGATCGTGCAAATACAAGGCTAGATGGAATCCGATAAATCCAGCAATCCCTGTGATGAAGACTTTTTTAGGATTTTGAGTTGTGGATTTTCCGTTTAAGGTCATATAATTTGTTTGCGTTTAGCTATGAACTATAGCGCTTCAGCTTAAAAAAATCATGAAAATTGTTCTTCTATTCTTGAGTGCTATTATTTTATTTGCAAGCTGTACAAATCCTCCCTATCGAGGACAGGATGTTCTCGGCGCAGATGAATTTGTGATGGATTCCTATAAAATCCGTGAAGGAAAATTTTCAATCCTGCAAATGGAAGGAAAAGTGTTCGATGAATTGTCCACAAGTTTTCTAGAAAATTATAAAGATACCATTCACGAAGGGGATGTCCTTCAAATCGCTGTCTATCATCCTAATCGCACCGACATCGCCAGTTCAGTCCAAGCGATAGGGAACACGATCGGTTACCGCGTTACGGATGGGAAGGTGCTCCTTCCTGACCTTGATGCTATCGAAGTGGAAGGCTTGACTCTGGACGAGGCCCGCAAAAAGATTCAGGAAAAGTACAATCTTGAGATCAAAGACTTGCAGGTATTCCTCACTTATAGAGAGAGGATCGAGCGAAAAGTAGAACTTGCGGGTATGGTCCAAACGCCAAATATTCCTGTTGATGGAAGGATCCGTCTTTTTGAGGTCTTGTCCGTAGCCAAGGTTCCGACAAACGCCAACTTTTTCAAAAGTTATGTTGTCCGGGATGATCAGTTGTTGCCTGTCGACCTTTATAAACTCATAAAACAGGGCGACATGAGCCAAAATATCGTGATGAAGGGAGGAGATAAAATTTATATCGCCGATGCGAGCGCATCTTCGATCATGGTCTTAGGCGAAGTCAATAAGGAAAGGGTTTTGGATGTTCCGAACGGATTTGTCACATTGAGGCATGCCATTGCCGATGCTGGCGGAATTCCATTTACGGGCAATAAATCGTACATTCAAGTGATCAGAGGCGGAATTTTAAATCCCAAAATTTACACGCTCAATTGGAAACATGTCATCCATTTGCCGACTGACAGCATGCTTCTTATTCCTGGAGATATTGTCTATGTGGCGGCCACGCCGATCGCGGAATGGAACCGGTTTGTCAATCAACTCTTGCCGACATTTATCGCTTTGGACTTGCTCACAAAAGGGATTAAGACCGTAGGAGTAAATGTTCCGTGAAACCTGTGAATGACCAAGAGATTTTCATATGTTCTGAGGACCTTGTCCTTTTGTATAGACGCTATCGCCTTCAACTTGTGCGTGTATTTCTTTTGGTTGCGGTAGGTATTTTTGCATTCTTGGTTTTTAAGCCTCAAAAGTATAAAGCCTCTGCATCATTCAAGCAATCGATCAGTAAAAGCGGACAAATCCCCAACGAGATAAAAAATTTTTTAAAAGAAGCAAACTTACACCAGCAGGCAGAAACAGGGGCGGTGTCGGTGATGCTTTCTCGCCATGTGTTGCATCAGGTTGTGCAAGAATTGGGGTTTCAAATCCAAGTCCGCCCCCATCATTTTCTAACTGAATTATGTTCCCGGTTTGGGAAGAACTTTTTAAGAGAATTCGGCGGCAGGCCTAAGGATCAGGAGATTTTCGAATTCAGAGATGTCGTCTATGAAGGAGAAAGCACAGCGATTTTTTTTCTTCGGTTTTTGACAAACGATACATTCGAGATTCTAAATGAGGAAAAAGACGTTCTTTCTCAGGGAAGAATGAAAGAAAAAGTGAACTTTCTAAATCATGAGATCACGTTGTCAAACGCTCCTTCTGATCGATCCCTAAAAACCGTATTTAAATTGAAGATCTCTCCATGGACGGAGAGTGTTGAAAGCGTGCAGAAAAAATTGCGCATTACGACAGGGAAAAATGATAAGAACATGTTGCAGTTGACTTTTGTGCATCAAAATCGACACATTGCTGCACGCTTTCTCAATAGCATGATGGGCGCTTATCGGAATTATCTCAGAGTAGAAAACGAAGAAATCGCGCAAGCTCAGCTCGCCTATCTGGAAACAAGACAGGAAGAGCTCGCCAAAAAAATGGACAAAACCCTCGAAGAACATTCAGCATACTTAAAGAAAAATTTAGGCGATAATGGGTTTATAGGTCTGCATCAAGAAATTGAAATCCTCGCCGTTCCAAAAGAACACTATCTCTCTCGTTTATTCGATCTTGAATTGGAGCTTAAGCGGATGGGTATCGCGAAGCGGTCGTTCAACGCTTATTACACCGCGCAGTTGCAACAACCTTCAATCTCTTTGATTGATATACCTGATACGAGAAAGCAAGCAAGCCATCTGGATGGGATCGATTTAGAGACTGCCCGCAAGCTTCACCTGGAATACAATCGGCAACATCAGGAAATTCACGAGAAGATTAAAGAATTATTTTTCGTTTCAGAAAAAATAAGGAGAACAGATTTTGAATTGAGTTCTCTATGTTCTATTTTGCACGATCCTGTCAGCCAAGAAATGGTGAATCAGGCAAGCGCCCTTGCCTTGCAGCTTCAAGATGAAAATAATCGAAGTCTAAAAGAGCAAACACGCCTTAAAGAAGCATTGTTCAATCAAAAACAATTCATCATTCAGCATATCGGGCATATGATCGAGCTTTCCAAGCTTCGTGTCAGATTGATCGAAGAAAGATTGAGTTCGATCCAAGAACGTGTGATGGCATTGATCAAGAACGAAAAAAAATTGGTAGAGGAAAGACTGTTCGACATCGGACAAAGAATGTCCGACCTGCCCGAAAAATGGAGATTGGAAAATAAGCTCACTTTAAAGGCTGAGCTTGGAAAAAGCATGATCGAAGGGATGTCCCGCCTTGCGGAATTTAAAAATGTCGACCACCATTTATCTCAAATAGAATCTAAACCCCTCGACCTTGCAATACCTCCTCTGAAATCTCAGCATCCAACGCTGTTCTTACTCTCTCTTGGAGGAGCATGTTTCGGGGCTGGAGTCAGTTTTGCCTTTTTATCAGGGAGAGCTGTCTTGAAAGGATTGCCGGCGACTTTGCAATCGCTCAAAGTGCATCATTTCCCCACAGCAGGCACATTATCTTCGGACTGTGATTGTCTCTTTTCTGAAATTGGAGATGGAGACTTGGAAACATTGAGGCGCATCGGATCGTTTATCATGTCCATTCCGCACCGCTTCGATCAAGGATTGAGCATTGCTATGGTCGGTGGCAAGAATCCCGATTATTCCAAAAATCTCGCCTCTTTGCTTTCGATGAAAGGCCGTAAAGTCATTTTAATACAATGCGCCTTTGATCGAGTGGTTCATCCACAAGATATTCCGGGGCTATGGCACTATTTGCAAGGAGAGACGGATGGATGCTCGATCCGTTCAGAAACAGGGTTTCACTTTGTCCCCACGGGAGGAACGGCAAGGCATGCGCCAGAATTGCTCAGCAACCGTAAATTTGCCGACCTTTTAGAAGAATACAAACAGAATTACGACATTGTGTTAATATATAGCACCGCAATGCCCCGGTATTCTGATGGATATGTGTTTATGCAAAAAACGGACGCTCTTGTTGTGACGGCTTCTGAAGAGACATTGGAACAGCTCAGCAATTGGTCCAGGCAGAAAGGAAACGATCGAGTATTGTTTACAATGTATCAAAAATCATGAATGAAAAATTACAAATAAAGAAAGTTCTGGTTGCCGGAGGGGCGGGATTTTTAGGGTCCCACTTATGCGAAAAATTATTAACTCTTGGCCACGAAGTGATCTGTGTGGACAATTTTTTTACCGGCAATGAGAACAACGTCCTGCATTTGACAAAAAATCCCGCTTTTCACTTGTTGCGCCATGATGTGTGCCATCCATTGGATATAGAGGCGCATGACATTTTCAATCTCGCATGTCCTGCTTCTCCAGTCCATTATCAATCCGATCCTATTCAGACAATAAAAACATCCTTGTTCGGCGCAGTCAATTTGTTGGATCTTGCCAAGAAGTTAAACGCAAAAATTTTTCAGGCCTCCACTAGCGAAGTGTATGGCGATCCGGAAATCCATCCTCAGAATGAAAGTTATTGGGGGAACGTCAATCCTGTAGGGCAGCGCTCGTGCTATGACGAGGGCAAACGGTGCGCGGAAACGCTGTTCTTCGATTATCATCGACAATACCGGTTTCCGATCAAGGTGGCGCGCATTTTCAATACTTATGGCCCTCGAATGCATCCAAATGATGGAAGAGTCGTATCCAATTTCGTGGTCCAGGCATTGAAGAATGAGCCGATCACTATCTATGGAGATGGATCTCAGACCCGTTCTTTTTGTTACGTCGATGATTTGATTGAGGGAATGATCCGACTGATGGATTCCGAGGATGCTTTCATCGGGCCTGTGAACCTCGGCAATCCAGTCGAATTCACGATCATGGAACTTGCAAAACAGGTGATCGATTTGACAGGGTCGAAATCTAAATTGATCTTCAAACCCTTACCTAATGATGATCCCAAACAGCGCAAACCCGATATTGCGCTGGCGTCCCATATTTTGAAATGGCAGCCGAAGACCAAACTGAAAGACGGCCTTCTTTTAACGATCCATTATTTTGAAAGCATATTACTAACCCGGCAGTCAAATAAGTGACAACATGCTTGCTGCGGCTTTGCCATATCGATCCTCTCTCGTCAACCATAGTTCTACTATGGTCTCCTCACTCGGACTGCTTCCGCTTCGATCTGGCTTTGCCTCGCTAGCGCCTTTTGTCATCTATTTGACGGCCGGGTTAGTACCCTGAGGCAGGAGCAACGTAAGACGAGCTTCCGTGTTTTGAGCAGATCTCGCGCCATTTCTTCACCATTTGGGCAACGCTGGGAGCGGGTTCTTTTCCTCCTTTGAAGCCATACCTTAAATAGACGATGACCACAAGCTCGGGATCGGACCACGTGTTGCTTTGGAATTGCTTTTCCTTTGGAGAAGAATAAGAAATGCCCGCAAACCATACATGGTTTTTCATTTCGGCAGCGCTTTCAGAATCGATGGTCCCTTTATAAAGGATCTGCGCTGTTCCTGTTTTACCGATAATCTGGTTGTGTAAATCGATAAAATCTTTAATACCTTCCGGATTTTCTTGCAGGGTTCTGATGATTCCCGGACGGGCTGATCCTCTCGGGCCGCTGATGACCCGATGCATCCCCTCGATTAAAATTTCATTGATTTCTTTAGGCAGAGGAACGTTCCGTCTGATCTCTGTCGGATTATAGAAAACATACGGCTTTTGCTGGTCGGACAAGGTCTCTGTAAAAAGAGGGAAAGTGATCCCTATCCTTACTAGATCGTCTTTGAAGGGATATTCTCCTGCCAATAACACATCTTCTTCTTCCCGGCTAGGTTCTTTCCCCGCCACTATTTGGATGATTTTTGGCTTCAGCAAAGATCCATTGTTTGCGATTGCAGACAAAATTAAAGCTGTTTGCAAGGGGGTGACAATCAGGGAGTGCTGGCCGATGGCAAAAGAATACAAGCCTGTACGATTGTGAGAAATGTCTTCGGGGACATTCCCCGGAATTTCTCCGGGAAGCTCTATTCCTGTGAGTTCTCCGCATCCAAATAGTCGAGCAGCGCTCGATAAAGATGTCGGATCTTGCAAATGCTCTCCTGCGAGTATTGCGAAATAGATATTGCTCGATTGTTCGAGCGCACCAAAAATGTCCACTTTTCCGATGCCGCTATGACTGCTCCTGGGCAGTCTTCCACCTTTATATAAACGTGTAATTGCCTGGCCATCGAGCGTATAGCCCAGGATTTGGGCATTGCTGTTCTTTCTGCCATCGGATTTCAGATCATCGATCAATGTAAATGGATTGAGCTGATCGTTATCTCTAATTTTGCCTGAAAGAGATTGGTACCGTTCCATTAATCCTGTGTAAGCGGTGACCAGTTTGAACACGGAGCCTAGAGGAGAGGATTGCCGATAGGCCTGCGATCGTCCATAACCGAACCCTGAAGAAGGATAAAAAGCCGCTGCCAAATGTTTTTCCAGTTGCTGTCCTTCTTCGTTCCTAAGCAGTCGATAACGACCTAAAAGAGGACGGTCCAATTCTGAAAATGGACGCATGGTCTTTAAATAATCTAACTGCGCCTCTCTCGGAAGATGTGAAATGGTCGTTTTGAGGAGGTGTAAATTAGGATCATGAGGAGCTGCCTGTTTGTGAAGATCGATGAGATACGCGAAATAAGGATGCAACTCTCCACATTCTGAGATATTTTCAGGAAATGTCCCTAGGATAAAAGTTCTTAAAAATTCAACCCGATGGTTGTTCCAAAACTCTTGGAATCTGTCTTTTTCAAGTGCGTCTAAATATTCCGTGTAGGGGCGTGTATAAAGTTTTTTTTCCCTTTCTTCTTTCCTCTTGTCTTTAAGAAAAGTTTTAAAATGTGTTTGCCTCCAATTCGTAAAATCGATGTCGTGGTATAGCTCTTGAATTTCTGTCCGTATCAAACTCTGAAAAGAGGTCGCTGCTTGGCAATAGGCGCGAAATGACGAGAGGCTCTGATTCCCGATAAGAGAGAGCAGACGATCGGAAAATGTATCCGTGTCTACAACCAGACGGCATAAGTCTATGACCAACAGCTTATCGTTAGGGTGGTCAATAGATCCCAAATAGAAATCGGCCTCTTGTTTGAGTTTGGATATCTCCGGTTCATATTGGTTGAGCGCTGCGCGCATCATCTTTTTGTCTCCGTCTTCATGATACAGAGCCTGGATCAAGGATTTCATGCTTGGTTGGCCTGACATATTGAGAAGGCGCTGCATGGTCTGCTGCAAATGCGCTGCAGTTTTAAGATCCCGTATTTTGTCCAGGGCCGAACGGAGGGGTGAGCCCATCGGAAGAATCAGGTCGAGAAAACGGTCCCAAGTCAATTCAAGAGCGTCCTCGTAGAACACTTTGTCATCAAAAGAAAAACGTTCTCGCTCCAATGGCCTCTTCCCATCCCAGATGTCGCTTATATAAGTTTCATTTTCCAACCATCGTGCAATAGAAGCTTGCTTTCGTTTTTTGATCTGCGATTCGCGGGCCGGAATGAAATCATTCGGATCGAACCGAGGATAGGAGGCTAGGGCCACGATTTCTCCTGTTTGCGGGATCATCGCTACGATGGCTCCTCCTCTGATCCAAGGCTGGTTCAAACGCACGTTTCCTTCTTCATCTTTTAAGTCTCTGAACGTCTCATGTTGAGTCAAAAGAGTTTCGGCGTATTCTTGCAATTCTGAAGAGATCGATAACATGACGCGCCGCCCCCCGATGGCTTTTCTTGACCCAGGGAGTTCGCGTAAAAAATTTCCTTTAACATCGACTTCGTACGTCTTTTTTCCGTAAAAACCGCGCAGATATTGATCGAAAACACTTTCTATTCCAGCCTTCCCTACGAGGTCGTTGATAGTATATGCTTTTTCTTGAAGCTGCTTAAGGCGCTCTCGCGCTTCCATCGGTGTGTTGAATCCTTTGGGAAGTACGGGCAGCTCGCCCGCTTCGCGCTGGGCGATATAAGCTTCAAGTTCTCGCATTTCTTCTGCGATCTCAAAATATTCTTTTTGATTGATCGCGCCCATGTAGCCGATGATGTCCGCGCCTATCTTACCCTTGGGATAAAACCTCTTATAAGCGCGCTGCATTTGGATCCCAAGCCAATCCTTCTCCAGCATTCTCAGACGAAAATATTGCTGTTCCGAGATGTCTTCTTTAATTGCAAAAGGCGTGTGGGGGAATAAAGAGGCTTTCCCATGGATCGTATCTTCAATATACGTGGGATCCATATCGAGCTCTTTGGCCAAAATAGTAGATAAATTTTTGATATACTCCATTCTTTCCTGTACCCGCACCAGTTTTCCATGAACGTCTTTTTTCCAGGAAATGCTCGGGATCTGTCTGATCTGCGCATAGCATACGGCAGCGTTGTATTGCATTTTGTTCAGGGCAAGAGGAATATTGAAGCGGTCGCGGATCGTCGCCCGTTCGACATGTTCGATGACGATGCGTCTCTGCGGTTTGCGAGACTGCTGCAGATGTTCTTCCCGTTGTATCACTGAAAGATACCAGACGCGGATCAAGATCAAAAGCAATCCGATTAAAATTAAATTTAATACTCGATTAGCTTTGAGAGGAATGTTATGATCGACCATGTTTTAAATACCGCGCTTTAATATTTCATTATCAATTTTCCTTGGAAAAAATGAAAGATTGGAGTAAAACATTTGAGTAAGAAAATTCTGAGCGCCTGTAGTTCAATGGTAGAACCGTAGCCTTCCAAGCTACTTGTGTCAGTTCGATTCTGATCAGGCGCTTTTCTTAGCCTGCTATCTTTTTTCTTTTAAGATTACAGTGCTTTTCGCTCGATAAAAGAAAAAAGAGATTAGCAGATTAGCTATAAATAATTATTAACCAAGACCGAAATCCTTCACAAGAGAAGGATGCCGCGTCAACATAAAGGGACAAGGCTTGGCAACTACACAAGAACAAGAAAGACCGATAGAAGTCACCATCAAGGACTTACTGGAAAGCGGTGCGCATTTCGGGCACCAAAAACACCGCTGGAATCCGAAAATGAAACGGTTCATTTTCGAAGAGCGTAATGGAATTTATATCATCGACCTCGCAAAGACCATGCAGCAGATCCGCAATGCGGTTCAAGTTGTTAAGGAAATTGTAGCAAAGCGAAGGTCCATTCTTTTCGTCGGGACCAAGAAGCAGGCAAAAAGCGTCGTCCGCGAATGTGCGGAGGCATGCGGCGAGTTCTATGTCTGCGAGCGATGGCTGGGAGGAACCCTCACCAATCTTCAGACGATCCGCCAGTCAGTAAAGACATTGGAAAGAATCGAGAAGAGGATTGCTGCAGGAGGAGAAGGATTCACTAAAAAAGAACTTTCTTTGATGACCAAAGATCAAATCAAATTAAACCGCAACCTTTCAGGCATCCGCGGCATGAGAAAACCTCCAGGCATGGTCATCGTCGTCGATCCAAGCCGAGAGCATATTGCAATCGCTGAAGCGAACAACTTGGGTATTCCTGTGATGGCGCTGGTCGATACGAATTGCAATCCTGATCCTATCGATTATGTCATTGCATGCAATGATGATGCATTGAAGAGCATCAAGTTGATCTTACAGGCCGTCACCCAATCGATCATCGATAAGAAAAATGAGATGAATCTGACGATCGCAAAAGGCGATAAATCAGAAAAGTCCAACGAAGACCATTCTGTATCTGTCGAGGATGTAGAGGAAGAAAACGAGAAAGAAGGCGAGGAGTTGCCATGATGGGCCAAAAAGTCACATCTGAAATGATCAAAGAGTTGCGTGAGCGCACAGGTGTTGGCATGGCCAAATGCAAAGAAGCATTGGACCAAGCCGGTGGAGACATGCAGCTTGCGATCGATAATTTGCGCAAAGCAGGAATGGCGTCTGCCGTTAAAAAAGAGGGCAGGGAAACCAAAGAAGGGCTCATCGGAAGTGCAGAAAGCAAGAAAGCAATCGCATTGGTCGAAGTCAATGCAGAGACCGATTTTGTAACTCAAAATGAGCGTTTTAAACAATTTCTTCAGGACGTCTGTGAAGAGGCAGCTGAAACCGGTCCGAGTTCGGTAGAAGCATTCGGCCAACAGAAATATCGCAAAGACCCCACCTTGACCATGGACCAATATCGGGCCCTTGTCGTGCAGAGCCTTGGAGAAAATATCCAAATCCGAAGAGTCCTGATCCTTCCCAAAAAAGGGGATTCCTCGATCGGAATCTACTCGCATATGGGCGGAAAGATTATCACAGTCGTCGAACTAACCGGCGGAGCAGGACAGGAAGCCTTGGCGCGCGATATCGCAATGCACGTTGCCGCTGAATCTCCTGATTATTTGCGCCCGGAAGATGTTCCTCAGGATGTAAAAGCTCGAGAAGACGAGATCGCCAGAAGCCAAATTAAAGGCAAGCCGGCGAACATTGTCGATAAAATTGTGGAAGGCAAACTAAAAGCGTTCTATGATCAAGTCTGCTTGATCTGTCAAAAATATGTAAAAGACAACACTGTGACCATTACCCAATTATTGGCAAATGAGAGCAAGCGCCTTGGCAAGACCCTTGATGTCAGGCAATTCATCCGTTGGAAAGTAGGCGAATAAAAAGGTCTTCATGATTCAGCAATCCGATTCTAAAAAAATGCATCGAAAGCAATTAAAACGCATCGTATTAAAAATTTCAGGCGAGGCGTTGATGGGCGATCAAAAATTTGGTTTTGATCAGGATGTGTTTCAGAAAATTGCTGAATCCATTAAGGAAGTCCATCAAAAAGGGATCCAAATAGGTCTTGTCGTTGGTGGGGGAAATATTTTCCGCGGCTCGCAAGCCTCTGCTTTGGGACTTGCACGCACTCCGGGTGATCACATCGGCATGCTTGCAACGACGATCAATGGCTTGATCCTTCAGCAGTTTTTAACTGCAACGGGCATTACAAGCCACGTGATGAGCGCTCTCAATACAGATTCAATCGTCGAAAATTATGTATGGGCCCATGCCATGCAGTATTTGCAAAATCATGAAGTTGTCATTTTTGTCGGCGGCACCGGAAATCCTTATTTTACCACAGATACGGCTGCGGCGCTTCGTGCAAGCGAAATCAATGCAGAAATGGTTTTGAAAGCGACAAAAGTAGATGGGATCTATAGCGATGATCCCCTTAAAAATCCCAAGGCTGTCAAATATTCTCATCTGACTTATTCCGAAGTGCTGACAAAAAAATTAAACGTGATGGACGCCACTGCAATTGCGCTTTGCCGTGAAAATCAGATACCGATATGTGTGTTTAACCTGTTTGAAAAGGGAGCGCTTCTAAAAGCTGTGATGCAAAAAGAAGTTGGATCCATTGTAATGGGAGAATAAAGATGAGCATACCCGATCAAGCCAAGACGAAAATGCAAGCAGCCCTTGAACACTTTAAGCAAGAATTGAAAAATCTGCGCACGAATCGTGCCAACCCAGGCATGATCGACGGTGTGACTGTCGAGGTATACGGCACGCAGATGCGCATCCGCGATCTCGCTACAGTGACAGTTCCTGAGCCGCGAATGCTTTTAGTGTCTCCTTTTGATCCTCAGACAGCAGGTCCCATTTCAAAAGCAATCGAAAAAGCCAACCTCAATCTGCAGCCGATTTTGGAAGGAAATATCATTCGGATCAATGTCCCTCCAATGGACGAGTCTGTCCGAAAAGAAATCGTCAAAGTGGGGAAAAAAAAGGCAGAGGATGCAAAAATCGTCATCCGCGATATACGCCGTAAAAATAACGAACTCGTCCGCAAACAAAAAGCAGACGGCGATATCACCGAAGATGTGATGAAGAAAGCAGAAAAAACAATCCAGGATTTAACCGATCAGTTTTGCAAAGAAATCGACGACCTATTCGCAGCAAAAGAAAAAGAGATCATGGTTGTATGAGATTGATAAAAATGATGGAGTTCGCATAGAATATACCCGTTAATTTTGGCCCCATCGTCTAGTCAGGCCTAGGACACCAGATTTTCATTCTGATAACAGGGGTTCGAATCCCCTTGGGGTCATTAGCTTCAAGCAAATCATTCGAGACTTTAGCTCAGTCGGTAGAGCACCTCACTTTTAATGAGGGGGTCGATGGTTCGAGTCCATCAAGTCTCAATTCTTTAACTAGCAAAGAGCATTCTAATGACAATAAAGTTTTTCTCGAAACAGTGGGTATGGGCTTTTGGTTTATGTTTAATAACCTTTTTTGCAGGTTTTTATTCTGGCTTTAATGTGCAAAAAAACTCACCTGGCCATCAAGTGAAATTGCCTCCAGCTTTTGATCCACATCTTAAATTAACCCTGAACGATTTTTTAAAATTCTGTAAGCAAGATCCACAACTCGTTTATCAAGACATTGTGATCAAAGGAAAAACTCGATTTCAAGGGGTCAATCTTTGCGAGAATCGGTACAATATACTCAAACCCTTA
>DATIJE010000088.1:0-4693 GCA_035478995.1 Rhabdochlamydiaceae bacterium
ATCTGACAAAGAAAAAATGTATCCCTTGTACTGCTGGAACCCCTCCTTTGAAGGGAACCGCCCTGCAATCTTTTGCAAAGCTGCTCGAAGGATGGAAGGTTGTTGAGGAGCACCATTTAGAGAAGGAATATTCCTTTAAAAACTTTAAGCAGGCCCTGGAGTTCACTAACAAGATTGGCGCCATCGCTGAAGAAGAGGGACACCATCCCGATATCACGTTGAGCTGGGGCAAGGTCAAAGTGGTCTTGTGGACCCACAAAATAAACGGTCTTTCGGAAAGCGATTTCATCATGGCTGCCAAATGCGATGCAGCCTTGAACGGTTAAAGAAGGCCTTTATTCTCTGCCTGCAATAGGCCATAGGCTAAAAAGGCGTCTCGGCAGGCTGCCTGGACTTTCTGTCCTTTGATTTCAACTTCGATGTATCCTTTTGAAAAGCCCTGTTTGATTTCCTCTTTGGAAAAAGAAGGGTTGGATTGAATGGCTTCGGAGAACTCCTGTTGGTTTTCTCCATCTTCGATGGCAATGCCGCAATAGATGGGGACTACGTAGCCGAGCACGCCTGTATCAGGGGCTAACTCGCCTAGAAGAACAGTTTCGTTAATGGAATAGCCCGTTTCTTCTTTCAGTTCTCTCTTTGCTGCTCCTTCTGGAGTTTCATGCTTATTTCTGGCTCCTCGAGGAAGTTCGATTTCCCAGCTTCTTGTCGCATGACGATAGTTGACATTCACGATGATTTTCTTGTTGCCGAGAATAGGCATGACTGCAACGCCTGGAGGTCCGTCTAGACCGCCTTTCCAGATCAATCTTTCGTAAGTTCCAACTGCGCCTGTTGGAAAAGTAACCGCATCCCGCAGCCAGATCCAGTAATTATCTTCAGCAACGATCCCAACCTGCGTCCAATCTTTGGCTTGAGATGGAGAAATTCCTTTAGAAATCAGGCGTTTCTGAGATCTGTCTTCTATTTCTGCAATTTTTTCAGGGGACAATGCGATCTCGATTTCTCCTTGCTGCCAAGAACCCAGCGGGCCCAAGGTATTTGAATATTCCTGATTCATTGATAAATATTGTGTCAAATGAGGATCTTCGGCGGTGGTTTTTGCGCATGCAGTAAAAGATAAAGACACTGCGCACAAGAGGGCATTGATAAATTTATTCATAAAAAACCTTTCTGAAACGTTTTGAAAAATGATATAACACTTAGATAATTACACGGTAGGATTATCGATTTTGCGATGGGGACTGGACCGAGTTCGATTATTGAGCGATTTCGACACGCAACACTTGCATCTGAATAGACTTATTTTTCGAGGGAGGAGCGATCGAGGTCGTTTTAATGATCTTCTGATTGGGTTCTATGGTTTCAGTGATGGTCACTGTTCTGCGCTGCGAAGGCATTCTTTCAGAATTGTAAAAAGTGAGCTGAATGACGATGTTTTTTACAGAAACAGCACTTTTATTCGAGATTCCCAGCTTTAGATAGCCGTGCAGCAGTCCTTCTGTCTGCACGAGGATATACTCCTTAGGATTGCGGGGAAGGTCCATTTTGGCGGCTTCTTTTCCGGCCAAATAGCCCCATTCTGAATCGGCTTGGGCAGCGATCTTAAAGTGCCTCAATGCCTCGACATGATACCCTTGTTTCAATTCGATCTGTCCTAAAGTGTAGTGCGCTTGCGCCGAGGGAAGCAGCTCTGTGCTGATCCTTAAATCAGATTTGGCCGAATGATCATCTCCAAGCTTGTATTCAAGCAGTCCCTTTTGAAGGTAAAAATCAAAATAGTTGGGGTTCAGTTTGATGGCTCGGCTAAAGGATTCGAGAGCTTCCCCATATTGTCCAAGAGAAGATTCAGATTTTCCTTTCAGGTTGTAAAGATGTCCTTCTCGAGGCTGCAGATCGATCCCTTTTTGGGCTAACGCAAGGGCCTGCTGTGCTTTCCCTTTTGTAAGCGCCTCATAGCCCCGATCTAGGTTATCGTAGGCATCCTGATCTTTTTTTATCCGTTCCATGGCTTTTTCATATTCTTTAGCGCCTGTTTCTCCACCTGCCGGATACTGAGCAACAGTGGATTCATTGGCACGAATTCTCTCTTCAGAAGGGGGATGGGTAGATACAATTCCACCTAGCCAACTGGGATTTTGATGATGAGACATTTTCAGGAAGAGTTTTTGAAGATCGACCGCGGCTTGAGGATTATAGCCAGCGGCTGCCATGTATTTGATGCCGTACTTGTCCGCTTCCAATTCCGCATCGCGGCTATATTTTAAAACAATAAGGCCAGCGCCTACAGAAGTTCCGGTGATGAAGACATTTTCATACTTGTGATCTTTTAAAATTTGCTGTAGGCCGATCATCCCTGTTTCCATGAACAGACCTCGTTCAAGCGCTTTGGCCCCGTGTCTTGCTGCGCTGTGGACGATCTCATGGGACAAAACATCAGAAAGTTCAGCTTCGCTGTGCAATTGTTCGAGCAACCCTCGATTGATGGCGATCTTCCCACCTGGAAGCGCCCATGCATTTGGAACGGAGTTATTGAGAACGACGAATTCATAAGGCAATGTAGACCGATCGCTCATTTGAACAAGACGTGAGCCCACTTTGCTGACGTATTCTTGAACTTTCGGATCCGCCGTGTATGCGCCTCCTTGGGCTTGTTGCATTACTCGGTAATTTTGTTCGCCGATAGAGATTTCCTGAGACTCGGAAATGACTTGCAATTCTTTTTTGCCAGTGACAGGATTGGCCGCGCAGCCAGCAGCAAGACATGCGATCACTAACATTTTGCCCATACGGGTGAGCCCAGCCATAGCAGACCCTCCTTATACGGGATTATCTAAAACGATGTCGATTTATTACAAGCTTGCTTTTCCCTTATGAAAACGTTATTCTGTACTGCTTATTTTTGAGGAATGATGAAATACTGTGAATCTATTTTTGAGTCGCGAAGATGGAAAACGCGTGAAGTAAAAGTTGGAAAAGTTGGAGTCGGTGGGGACAATCCGGTCCGGATCCAATCTATGACCACTTCGAGTACCAGAAATATAGAAGAAACAATCGATCAAATCATCCGGTTGTCTGATGCCGGTTGTGAGATTGCAAGGGTCACAGTCCAAGGAATGAAAGAGGCGGATGCCTGCGAAGGGATTAAAAATGGCCTCCTTCAGAAAGGATATGAGATTCCCGTCGTTGCGGATATCCATTTTTATCCACCCGCCGCCATGAAAGTGGTCGATTTTGTCGACAAGGTCAGGGTCAACCCGGGTAATTTTGTCGATAAGAGGGCCATTTTCAAGAGCATCGAGTACACGGATGCCTCGTATCAAGAAGAAATTTTAAAAATCGAAGAAGGGTTTTCCCCTTTAGTAGAAAAATGCAAAAAACTGAAGCGGGCGATGAGAATCGGAACCAACCATGGCTCCTTGTCCGACCGCATTATGAACCGGTATGGGGACACTCCTTTCGGCATGGTGGAGTCCGCTCTTGAATTTGCCCGAGTATGCCGGAAGCTGGACTATCACGATTTTATGTTCTCGATGAAGGCCAGCAACCCCCAAATCATGATCAAAGCATACCGGTTGCTCGTTGCTGAAATGATGAAGCTCGGCTGGGATTATCCCTTGCATTTAGGCGTTACCGAAGCGGGAGAAGGGGAGGACGGAAGAGTAAAATCTGCGGTTGGAATCGGCTCTTTGCTCCTCGATGGAATCGGAGATACGATCCGTGTCTCATTGACTGAGGACCCTTGGGAGGAAATCGATCCATGCAAACGGCTTGTCTCATTCGCGAGACAAAACTTGGGAAGAGGTATTGTTGCCTTCGAGGAAAAACATCGAGATATTTCCGAGATCACCCGCCGTACGATTGACATTGCTGATCATAGCCCTCTTCATAGAGATGGATCCGTGGTGTTGTATGTCACTCCCGAGCAGCTTTTAAGCGATCATTTTTATTCTGAGATCCATTGCAATGTGCAATTCGGCCGGCCCGTAAAAACTCCATCAACTCCGGATGCTCTTTTGATCGAAGAGATCCCTGCTGATCCGAAAATTTCGAAAATCCTGGACGAACTCGCCAAAATGAATGTGGGGATTATTTCCAGGACAGACGCATTGATTATAAAGGGGGACCAAGTCGATCAATGGTCGAAATTGTTACATTCGATCGATAAGCCTGATTTCATTTTATTTTCCGCACATCATTCGAGACTTCATGAAGGGCGTTTGTTCTTCGACTGGTTAAAAGAGCATGAACTCAACATTCCGGTCATTCTCTTTTTTGATTATTCCATGACAATGGACGACCTGATCATCCAGTCTTCCACTGAATGCGGCGCTCTTTTGGCCGATGGCCTTGGAGAGGGACTGTGTTTAAAAACACCCTATTCACTGAATAGCACCTGTTCGCTGAGCTTTAATATATTGCAGGCTTGTCGGATGCGCAGTTCCAAGACAGAGTTCATTTCTTGCCCGGGATGCGGCAGGACATTGTTCAACTTGCAGGATGTGACAAGGCGGATCAGGGAAAGAACCGCTCATTTGCCCGGAGTAAAAATCGCCATTATGGGATGCATTGTCAACGGCCCTGGAGAAATGGCCGATGCCGATTTCGGATACGTCGGATCGAAATCTGATAAAATTGACCTGTACGTAGGGAAAAAATGCGTTGAGCGGAATATCGATTTTTCAGAAGCAGATGA
>DATIJE010000089.1:0-51908 GCA_035478995.1 Rhabdochlamydiaceae bacterium
CATCGTGTTCATCTGGAGAAAGGCGTACGTGCATCTTCTCTACAAATGCGACAAAAACAGGAACAAATGCGATCTTGTTAATAGTTGGCATGTAAAAGGTTTCAACGGCATCAGCAGAATAGAGTTTATCGGGCGTTAGACCGGTTTCTTCTTGTATTTCCCTCCGTGCTGCTTGCATTGCGGTTTCCCCTTCTAAAATCCCTCCAGTGACCATTTGCCACGTGCCTCTCAGATATTTCCCGCATCGTTTTAACAAAAGATATCTAGGGCCTTCTTGTGTCTTGCAGACCACATGCGCAGAAATAAAAATAGGAGAGATGAAAGAAGTCATACTGTTATCTGGTTTGAATTAAAAGAATCTGGGTGAGTGGATTCGAACCACCGACCTCTTGCACCCCATGCAAACGCGCTAGCCAAGCTGCGCTACACCCAGACAAAAATTTATACCACCGATATTCCTTCGAATTGGAATTCGGCGCGTTTGAATTCCGCCACTCCGATCCGTGCGCATTCTTCGATGATTTTTTCCAATACGTCGCCCGGATGCACTTCGGCAGCAGCGATATCGACAGAAATCGAAGCGGAAAAGTTGACCCCGGCACGGATCCCTTTCACTTTGAAATTGGCGTACATACTTTCTTTTTTCTTAGAAATATTTTTAAAACGGATCAAATTATTTTCAGAAAGGTCGTTCATTGGTTTGTCCTCATGAAAAATGAAAAAAATCGTAGATGCTAGGGTGGTTTCTGTCAAGAATTAAGGAATTATGTTAAGATGTCCTCTTTAATGAGGTAGTTTACCATATGATGAAGTTAGAAGCGAGCTGGCACGCTCAGTTAAAGAATGAAATTTCTCTTCCATATGTCAAAGAATTGAAGGCCTTCCTGGAAAAAGAAAAACAATAGGGAGCCGTCATTTATCCGCCTGAGCCCATGGTTTTTCATGCGTTTTCCCATACCCCATTTGCAAATGTCAAGGTGGTGATCGTGGGGCAGGACCCTTATCACGGAACGGGCCAGGCCCACGGATTGAGTTTTAGCGTTCCTTGCGGAATGCCGCCTCCCCCTTCTTTAAAAAATATTTTTAAGGAGTTGATCGATGATGTAAAGATTGCTCCGCCGAAGCAGGGATGTTTGAGCTGCTGGGCCAGGCAGGGAGTTCTGCTTTTGAATGCCACCCTTACTGTAAGAGATGGCGAGCCGAAGTCCCATTATGGAAAGGGATGGGAGCAGTTTACAGATGCTGTCATTTCAAGATTGATCGAACGGGAAGACCCTGTCGTTTTCCTGCTATGGGGCAAATCAGCGCAAGAGAAATGCCATCAGATCCTGAATAAAAAAAGCAATCACGCTGTTTTAACGGCTTCCCATCCTTCACCCTATTCTGCGACAGGTTTTTTTGGCTGCCGCCATTTTTCTAAAGCAAATTCCTTTCTTGAAAAATGGGACAAGACGCCGATTGATTGGTCGGTCGATTAATGTCGTTGCCTATCACATTAAAAGCTGCATTCGAAGAACTAACATCGAAAATATCGTTGCAGCATTTGCATGCTTGTTATCAACAGCTTTCCGATTGTTATCGAAATTCTCCGGAAAAAGGTTCCCGTTTAATGGAATCCGAAGGGCATAGGCTGGCCTATTTATCTGCCCGTTTTCCGGCTACTTATTCTGCGGTCAGCTATGTGTTACAGGAAATGGTTCGAAGAGTTCCAGATTTCACAGCGGAAACACTATTGGATGTAGGATCTGGTCCCGGAACAAGTGTTTGGGCAGCCCAAGAGGTTTTCTATGGAATTAAACAGATCACCTTATTGGAAAAAAACAAGCATCTGATCAAACTTGGCAAAGAATTAGCCCATACCGCCCAAAATCAACCTTTATGCGATGCGGAATGGATCGAATGCGATCTGCAAAGAAAATGCACTTTTTCCCCACATGATCTCATCATCGCATCTTATGTAATTGGCGAACTGGAAAAAGGGGTTCAGGATTTAATTGTTTCTCTTTGGAAAGCGACGAAAAAGGCCATCGTATTTATTGAACCTGGTACGCCAAGAGGGTTTTCAACGATCCTCAACATTAGAGAAATTCTTTTGAATGAAGGCGCCCATATCGTGGCACCTTGTCCTCATCAGTCAAAATGCCCCATGGCACAGGGAGATTGGTGCCATTTTTCTCAAAGAATTCCCCGCACTTCAGAACATAGAATTATCAAATCTGCTGAACTTAACTATGAAGATGAAAAATTTTCTTACATCATAGCTTCGAAAGAAAAGAGTTTACCGATCCAATCGAGGATTCTTCGCCACCCCATTAAGCGCCCAGGCCATATCAACTTTAAAGTATGTCAAAGCGATGGAATTAAAAATTTAACTGTCTCTCGTAAACAAAAAGAACGTTGGCGCAACGCGCGAAAAGCCGAGTGGGGAGAGGATTTTTAAATTAGAATTTTTCACATGGAAAGCTAGATTGTGAGAATTTTTTAATCTGCTATAAAAAATTTTTAATTTAACGCATTTTCTGTTCTTTTGATTCTGAATATCCTTCTTTCTCGGATTTGGATAATGCCTTTTCTTGCATACGTGCTCCAACAATTGAAACTTCTGCAATTGTATAAATGCCCACAGTAGCACCTACAACAATGGCTGCACCAATGAGGATCTCTTTTTTGTGATTTTTCACGAATGTTTTGGTGTGGTTCCAATCCTTTTTGGTCCAATTTCTATAAAGAAATATTTTTTCCCGGCTATGATAAAATGTAGGAGAAAGGATAATCCCATCAATGCGATCAAAAGAAATATAGCATAAATAAGGGTCTTCTTTTTCCTGGAGCAATTCATGAATATCTTTTTTTAGAATAAAAGTTTGTTCATCTTGGTTAGGAAGAATTCCTTCATTGGCCAGGATAGCTAAAAATTGATTAATTCTTTCTAAGTCTGCTTGGCTACATCTTTTTTCTAATTCTCCATTTTCAAGGTCATGAAGGAGATGAAGGATTTCATCGTAAGTTATAATTGAATCTTTTTGTTTCTTACATTGTACCGTTTCCGCATGAACTGGAACGGGATAATGAAGAAGAAATGGAGTCGTGAGAAGTAGGATCGAATGAACTAAAATTTTGAAGTATCGCAAGGTGATTCTCCACTGTAAGAATTAAAAATTTAAATTTGGTGGAGGAGGCTAGCATTTCTATACATTTTTATTCAAACATTTTAAAAATCATCCAAATTCGTTAAAATATAGCTCAAAGGATTTTGGTGAGTTATGTCTTATGATGCTTTTTTAATGACGCTAAGCCAGCTTTCGGGAAAGAACAAGGCGAGAGTCGTGGTCCAGGGGAGTGTCATCTTTATAGAGACACAACCTAATAGAAAAAAATGGAAAATGAGTACAAAGATCTTTGAAGAAGGGTCTTTTCCCAAAGCTATGAAAGAATGTATTTCCTCATCAGGAATGTTGAAATGGCAGGAGCGAGGCGCATATCTGAAACTCGATTCTTGCACAAATTCTTTGTATTTGATCAACGAAATTGAATCCGCGACTAAATACGTTCCATTCAAATATCTCGTTAATGATTTTGCCGAAGTGGCCAACGAATGGAAAGAGATCCTCGATGACTTTGCTGAACGGGATCATAATCCTGTCCGCGTGTCTTCTCGTTAATTGAATTCACAAATGTTTGGTTGAAGTTGATTTTTTGATGGATCTCTTGGCATATTCAGTTATTGAGGAGATCACATGAGCACCAAGCGTCAACTGCTTCCCTACGCCATCGTAGTACTCTTGGGATATATCGGATTCGCGCTCCCATTGCCTATTCTGCCCGAGATGTTTTTGGACCCTGAACGGTCCATCCTTCCTCTTTCTTTTTCAATGGAAACAAAGACCTTTCTTTTAGGTCTGATGATGGCGAGCTATCCCCTTGGACAGCTTGTAGGTGCTCCTTTACTCGGACAATTGTCAGATAGATACGGAAGGAAAAAAATCATCCTCATCTCTCTGAGCGGAACGACGATGGGTTATCTTCTCACCGCTTTGGCGACTTCCATGCATCAGATCGTGGGCATTTTCTTCGGTCTTTTGATCTGCGGGTTTTTTGAAGGCAATGTCGCGATCGCACAATCTGTCATCGCCGATCTGACCCACAAACAAGAAAGGGCGCACAAAGCTGTTCATTTCGGGTGGATCAACCTATTTGTCACTTTCGGATTTATCATTGGCCCATTGATCGGTGGTCAGCTGGCAGATACTTCATTAGTGCCTTGGTTTACTTTTGCGACTCCGTTTTGGATTGCCGCTTTCATGACTTTAGCGGGCATCATCATCATTGCTCTAGGATCTAAAGAGACTAGAAGTTTTAGCAATCAAGCGCGATTGGGCTTTTTCCGATCCATTACGAATGTATTTAAAGTGCCGGGACTAAAAAGACTGTACGCAGCGAATTTTTTTCTTGCGTTGGGATTTTTTTCTTTTTTCCGGTTTTTTCCGGTTTTTTTAGAAAGAACGTTCGATTTCAGTTCTTCCATGCTAGCTTATGTCATTGCTTATGACTCTATTTTTTTTGGGATTGCATTGTTATTGTTGATCAAGCCCATTGCCAAAAAACTCCCGTCACGACTGGCCACAGCCATCTTTTCTGTTCTTCTCGCTCTGATGTTCATCGTAACCGTCTTGCCGCGTTCTCCTTATTGGCTTTTTCTCACTGTTGCGATCATCGGCATTTGCCTTGCGGTATCAATGACGAATGCCTCTGTCATGGTCTCGAACGTCGTGGATGGAGAATTTCAAGGACAGGCGATGGGAAGCCTGCAATCTGTACAAGTTTTGGCCGAAGTCTTGACAGGGATCCTGGGAGGTTTGATCGCAGCGAATGTACCTGCCTTGCCTATGTTCATCGGCGCCTCGATGGCGGTCATCTGTTCTCTGATTTTGTTTGTATCTAGACAATATTCCGTTTATTCTGTCGATGAAACAAAGGAAGTATAATGTTCACCGGCATGATCGTCGCCTTGATCACACCTTTCACCAAATCGGGTGAAATCGATTTCGAAGCTTTGCGCGAACATGTGTCCTGGATGGTGGAAGAAAAAGTTGACGGCATTGCTGTTTGCGGAACGACCGGCGAAGCGCCTACCATGAGCGAACAAGAACAAATAGATGTGTTAAATGAGACACTGTCGATTGCAAAAGGAAGAGCCCCTGTCATCATGGGAACCGGCTTCAATGATACCCGAAAAACCTTCGAGATGACGGTGAAGGCGAAGGAAGCTGGAGCGGATGGATGTTTGTTGATTGTTCCTTATTACAATCGTCCGACTCAAGAAGGATGTATCGAGCATTTTAAAGAAGTGGCCAAAGCCGGCCTTCCAATGATTGTCTACACACATCCCGTTCGTACTGGAATTACATTGCATGTCAAAACCTTGGCCCAGATTGCAGAAATTCCTAATGTAGCTGCCATAAAGGAAGGGAATGCAGATGTGGAATTAACGATGGAATTGGCGCGGATCACATCTAAACCTATTCTATCAGGAGTAGATGGAATGACGATTCCTCTCATGGCCGGAGGAGGAAGAGGGGTCATTTCAGTTCTTGGAAATATCATTCCAAGCCAATGGACGCAATTTGTAGCCCATATTTCCGCAGAAGAATATCAGGCAGCCCGTGCTATTTTTGATCGTTATTTTCATCTCTGTAACGCGATGTTTCTAGAAACAAATCCGCAATGCATCAAATATGCCCTAAGTTTAATGGGAAAATGCAGTCCCCATTTGCGCCTTCCGATGATGGAGCCACGAGAAGAGACAAAAAAACAGATCAGAGAAGCGATGTCTCGCGTCAATTTAATCCTGAGCGATCCAGTTCTTAAAATGATTCATGTTTAATAATCCAATTCGAATAGTTTCTTTCATAACTAAACTGGCCCTGCGATGCGACGAGGAAGGGACCCCAACCGACAGGTTGGGGAGGGAACGCGCATTGCAGCCAATGGATTCAAGGCGCAAAGTAAAATCGAACCACAGGAGAGCCCGAAGGGCGAGGAGGCTAGTGCTATGCACAGTCTCCCGACGAGGACTCGATTTGACGAAGCGGATTGAAGCTCAAAGGGGTCGCAGGGGACTTTTAGTCACCCGACATGTCTATAGAGGCCTAAAAAACAAAATAAAGAACAAAAATTTTCAAATATTCAAACTGATATAGATGGGATGTAGGGCTTGATGTCTTTGTATTGGGTGAGGATTGGGTTGACTTCCTGGTTGAGAAAATCGTGGGTCTGCTCTGCGGACATGCCGGTGAAGTATTCCAATTTGATGATATCAGCAAGGTCGGCGGCAGAGAGACCTAAAGAAGGATCTTCGGAAATCCGTCGTAATAGATCTCCTGGCTGTCCTTCTTCTTTGATTTTTTTCGCGGCTTCTAAGCTGTGCTTGCGCAGTTTTTCATGAATTTCCTGTCTGTCTTTGCCAGTCTTTACCGCATGCATTAAGATGTTTTCTGTGGCTAGAAACGGAATTTCTTCATCCAGGTGTTTTGAAATGATCTTTGGATTGACGACGATGCCTGACGTGATGTCGCATAAGAGGTTTAGGATGGAGTCTGCGCAAAGAAAGCCTTCGCTGAGGGCCAATCGCCGATTGGATGAATCGTCGAGAGAGCGTTCCAGCCATTGATTTGCGGCGGTATAAGACGGATTCTCATTTAATGAAATCAGAAAACGGGAAAGTCCGCATATCCTTTCGGCTCGCACGGGATTCCGTTTATAAGGCATCGCGGAGGATCCGATTTGCTTTTCTTCAAAAGGCTCTTCGAGTTCTTTGAGATGTGCGAGCAAGCGCAAATCGGATCCGAATTTATGTGCTGTGGCAGCAATGCCATTCAAAACAGAAAAAATACGCATGTCTTGTTTTCGGGTATAGGTCTGTCCTGAAATTTTAAAGAGATTCTGAAATCCCATCTCTTTGGCAACGAGGATCTCGAGTTGTTTGACTTTCCCGTGATCATGATCGAACAAAGAAACAAAGGATGCTTGTGTACCGGTCGCTCCTTTCACACCTAAAAAGTGTATATTGTCCAGTCGGATTTCCAAATCTTTTAGGTCCATCAAACAATCCTGAATCCATAGGCAAGCGCGTTTTCCAACGGTTGTAGGCTGCGCGGGTTGAAAATGAGTGAAGCTCAGCGTTGCAAGGGAAGAATATTTGGATGCGAAATCTGCAAGTTGACGAATGATCTGGATCAGCTTTGCCCTTAAGATTTTCAGTCCTTCCCGCATTTGGATCAAATCTCCATTGTCCGTCACGTAACAGGAAGTGGCCCCGAGATGAATGAAAGGCTTTGCCTCTGGACATTGCTCTCCATAAGCATAAAGATGCGCCATGACATCGTGTCGAAATTTTTTTTCGTATTCGGCTGCTAAGTGGAAGTCTACATTTTCAACTTGGCCTTCCAATTCCTTGATTTGCTTATCGGTAATTGGAATGCCGAGTTCTTTTTGCGCTTTTGCAAGAGCTACCCAGAGTTTTCTCCAGGTCGTATATTTGAAATGGGGTGAAAAAAGATAAGACATCTCGTTGCTTGCATAACGTGATGAAAATGGAGTTTCATACAAAGAGTGATCAATCATAAGAACGTTTGCAAAGTTTTGAGAAGTTCTTTTATGTGTTCCTTTTGTTTTAATGAAGGACGAAAGTCGTGATGCTGCAGAATTGGAACGATCCTGTCCAAAGCTTGGATTGCCTGTTCTGCTAGGTTTGTAGCACGACGGTCATCATTGCTCAAAGGAAATGCTTTACGTATTAGAGAAAGAAGAACTTGTTTGGGTTCGCCCTTATAGTTTTTTACGATTTCTTCTTTTTTCTCAAATTCGCCCGATCGACTTGCAAGGGTATACACAGCTTGCCGCGGCATCTCATCGAGTTTTGGATGGAGCATTTGGGGCAAGGCCATATATAATTCATAATATTGCAGAAAATTATAAGGTGTTTGCCGATTTCCATAGGTAGCGATAAGCCATGCACTGAAAGCGCCATCTCGATATTGTTTGAGGATGCCTTGTGCTTTTTTGATTCTTTCACCATGAAGAATGGCTGCCTGGTTGTTGATCGCCTTCACTTCGGAAGTGATAGACATAAGCGATTCGAGGTCATCCCGAATATCTTTTTTTTCATCGCTGTAATGCGTGAGAATTTCTTGCAAAATCTCTTGTTCTTTTGACGATAGCTGAGTCACTCGAAAGACTCCTGAAAAGCTCGAAAGATTCCCAGTTGAAGACATCTCGGCCAAATTGGTCATTTTTGAAAGCTTTTCAGTGGCCTGCTTCAATCTTTGTGTGAGAAGAGAATTGACTTTTGCCATTATGGGTCTCCATTTTTTGTAAAACCGCTTTACAAACGATTCAGAAGTTCTTTTGTCAAAGCAATGTAATCTTCCGATGCCCTGCTGGTAGGAGCGACTTCAAAAATTGGTTTGCCGTAGACAGATGCCTCAGACACAGAAATATCGCGCCGGATTTTGTTTTCCAGGATCTTTCCAGGAAACGTTTCTTCGATCACTTCCAAAAAAGTCTGATTGCTTTTTCCTCGTGAATTCCAAAAAGAAAGAGCCACGCCTACAACGGACAATGGATGTCTTTGAGAAATATTCTCCATGAAAAGAGCAAGTCGCTGTAATCCTTTGATGCTATAGAATTCGGGTGTCACACAGACGAGGGAATGTTGCGCAGCGATCAGGGCCGATTCGGTCAGCCAGCACAAGGATGGGGGTGTGTCGATGATGATTTGATCGTATTTTAAAGGACGGATGATTTCTTTGAGCCTTTCATGGGAATAACGGTCGCCTGCTAAGATTCCGGTGACTTCCACTCTTTCAAGCCATGTATCCGCAGGAATCAAATCGAGATTGGGAATGCACGTGGGCAAAATCACTTCCTGCACACGTTTATTGCCTTGAAGAACAGGCGCGAGGCTGTCTTGGGCATCAGGGTCATAGCCAAGACCTGTCGTCAAATTTGCCTGCGCATCAAAATCGATGAGCAACACCCTTTTCTTATGGAACTTTGACAATGCTGCAGCGATATGCAGAGAAGTCGAGGTTTTTGCTGTTCCGCCTTTAAAACTGCTTACTGTGATCGCATTCATAATTCTCTACTTAAGTCGAGTGTTTCGCTTCTGATGATAAATAGGAATTGAGAGAACGTGTGTCATTTTCCTGTTTCAAAGCTTGCAGGAACGAATCGAGCTGCATCTCTCCATGGACAACATTGTCACGTGTGCGTACGCTCACAGTATTGTTCTCCATCTCTTTATCTCCAACGGTCAACATATAATTGATTTGCATCAATTGTGCATTTCTTATTTTTTTATTCACCGATTCACTTGTTTCATCGATATCGCAAGTGAAATCATGAGTTTTAATTTCCTGAGCGGCTTTTTGAGCATATTCGCTGTGTCTATCTGCGACTGTGATAAGACGTATCGGCAATGGGCTTAGCCAAAGCGGAAATCTTCCTGCAAAATGTTCGATGAGAATTCCAAAAAACCTTTCGACAGAGCCGTAGATCGCACGATGCAGCATGATCGGCCGTTTTTGAATTCCGTCCTTATCCATATATTCCAGTTGGAATTTTTCTGGAAGCGACATATCTAATTGAATCGTGCCGCATTGCCAGGACCTTCCCAAAGCATCTTGAATATGAAGGTCGATTTTGGGGCCATAAAAGGCGCCATCTCCTTCATTGATCCGATACGGTTCTCCCCATTGGTCCAAGGCGTCTTTCAAGCCTTCCGTCGCAAGGTTCCAATCTGCATCGGTACCGATGCTTTTGACAGGACGTGTAGAGAGCTCCAGCTTAAAATTCAGCCCAAATGTTCCATATATTTTCTCCATCAACTCGAGAATCCCCAAAATTTCTTCCTTGATGTCGGATGGTTTCATGAAAAGATGGGCATCGTCTTGATGGAAGCTTCGCACTCTGAAAAGTCCGCTCAACGCACCGGAAGGTTCATGACGATGGACATGGCCGATTTCCGAAATGCGCAAAGGGAGTTCCCGATAGCTATGCGACTGGGATTTGAAATACAGCATGCACCCGGGGCAGTTCATTGGCTTGAGGGCAAAAAATCTGTCCTCTATCCCAAAGGCATACATATTTTCCCGGTAATAATGCCAATGCCCTGACATCTCCCATAATTCCTGGCTCATCAATTGAGGAGTTTTGATCTCGAGGTAATTTGCATCCTTGTGTACGTCCCTCCAAAAAGCGAGGAGTTTGTTCCACACAGTCACTCCTTTTGAATGGATAAAAGGCATCCCGGGAGCTTCTTCTTTGATGGAAAACAAATCTAGCTTGGGGCCTAAAACTTTATGGTCCCGTTTTTTGGCCTCTTCCACCATGGTCAAATAGTCTTTTAAGGCTTTGCGGTCAGGGAAAGAGATTCCGTAAACCCTTGTCAACATTTCCTTTTGAGGATCCCCTTTCCAATAAGCTCCAGAAGTTTTCAATATCTTGAATGCTTTGATCTTGCCCAGATTAGGCAGATGCGGACCACGGCACAGATCAAAGAATTCACCTTGGGAATAACCGGTAAGCGGTCCTTCAGGAAAGCCTTCGATCAGTTCGCATTTGTAAGGATTTTTGGAAAAGCGGGACAAAGCCTCTTGCCGGTCCTTAAAGACATAACGGCTGGTCTGGTAATTCTCATTCAGGATTTTCTGGATTTCTTCTTCGATCTTCTCAAAGTCTTTTTCAGAAATCTCCAAGTCTGCAAAATCGTAGTAAAAACCATTTTCGATAGGTGGGCCTATTGTAGGCTTCGCATTGGGCCATAGACGTAAAATTGCTTGAGCGAGCACGTGCGCCGAGCTGTGCCAGAATAATTCTTTGCCTTCCGGATCTTCAAAATGGACCAAACGCACTTTGTCGCCTTCTTTCAATGGCTGCGTCAAATCCTGTATGACGCCATTGACCATGGCCGCAAGCGATTGATTCGGATTCCGCAGGTTCAGTTTTTCTGCGAGATCTCTGGCGGAAGCGCCTTCCGAAAGTTCTATATTTTCACGATTATTTTCCAAATAGATCATCATTAAAAAACACCTTCAATTATGGGCTTTTTCTTCAAAATGCTTTGACAGTTCGGGATAGGTTTCTTGTAACCATAGGTCGAGTTTTCTGGCAGACCTGTACAATCTATTCTTATAAAAATTGCGGGCTTTTACCCAGTTGGCCTTTTTAAAAGGACCGATATCAATCTGGACTGCCTTGCCGTTTATGAATCCAAAATTCGTCGCTACATTCATGTCGCGTCCATCATACCCTTTTTTAATGATTGATTCCATAAGATGCCAAACGGACTTCAAAGCATCCTTTGCCAGGTCGGGTCTGCCGCTTTTCATCAGGCCGGCGATGTATTCAGGGGCAAGAACTGCTTTTTTTTGGACCACGAACTCAATTGAGTCTAAAGGGATGGAATGTTCGATGCCCAGATTATCCACGATGATTATATTTTTATGCAGCCCTTTAGTTTTATTGAGATGAATATAGATCACCCCAGTTTCTTCTTTAAGGTCATTGTAGGCGAATTTGCAGCTATCAAAAACCCTCTCCCGTTTTTTGTGCCGGTCGAGGATCGGTCCAATATAAGGCCGAAGCCGAGGGATCGGGTTTAAATGGTGCATTTTAAAAAATTTAATCACATAATTTTGATCTTCGCTGGCAAACGCGTAAAAAGATCCACCGCCCCCTAAAAAAATGAACTTTTGATTTAGAATGTTTTCTAAGAAAGAATGCTCTTCCTGGCTCAGTGGGGAAACTTCCCAATCTGAACGATGTGGAAGATTGGAAATAATCTTCGAAATGGCGAATCCTTTTGTTTGATAGTGGCAAAAACGTTCCGTTCCAATAAAAATAAGAATTAAAAGGATTACTTTCAGAAACTTCATAAAGCGGGCCAAATCGATAAGTTAGTATGAGGTAGTTGCAAAACTACTGTGCCCTGGAAAATCGATGATTTTGTCGCCAGTTTTCAGGGTCAGCATGCTGGCCCGAGCTGCGCCGACGAGACCATATTTGGACAAGTAGGCGAGGAGGCGCAGTGAAAAATGGCGACAAAAGGGCGATTTTATGGGGCGCACGAGTTTTGCAATTGCCTCAGTATGATTATAACGGAAATCCAAAATAGTTTTCGAGGTTTAGATGAGTCTTGAGAACCTCCTTTCTGTTTCTTATGACAGTCCAGAATTTTTTGATCGTGCATTTTTAAATCTGACAGAAACATCGGAGGACCCCATTTCTAAAATTTGGGACCTCAAAAACGAAGCGGTGCTTTCGTTTTTATGCGATCTTTCACAAATTCAGGACAGCTTTCGTTTTCGTTGCAATAGGCGGTCGAGGCTTCTTGCTGTCCAGTTAATCGACGAAGAAGGAGAGCTCAAGATAGACGCCCTTTCTTCGTTCATCGAAATCCTAGAACAAAATGGGTTTGTGATTTATCCGCAGGGACTCAATGACGGTCTTTTCACAAAACATGTGTTGTCTGTTCTCAAACGATTACGAGACGATGAAACCATCTACAAGCTTATTAAAAGATTTCATAGGCCATTATGTCATAAACATGCCGAACGGATTGTCCATCAGTCGTTAGGAACCTTGCAAGGATCGAGTCTTTCCAATGCAGAAATCAGGCGCGCTGTGTTGTCAGCGTGTTTTACGATCTTACGCCAAAACATCGGATCTTGTTTTGCCACAGCTCCAGCTATTTTGATTCAGAAAGAGAAAATCGAATATTTTCTCAATGACTTGTACGAACTGTTGACTACGGGAAAATTAAAAAGAATCTTTGGAGGAAAAGAACACACTGTTCCTTTAAGCCTTACATCAGGAATGGGAGATTTGAAAAAAAATATTTTCCTTCCAGACTCACGATCGAAAATATGGCTTTCTCCAGGATTGGTCGCGGCTTTTGAAACAGCTGGAATCATCGATCCGAAACTCACTCTTGATGAAAAAATTGAATCGGTGAGAAGGATTTCGGAGCCGTATCTGGCAAAAGGAAACGAGATGAGCATTGAAGGATTGATCCATCAGATCCTCTTGGCGCAATTTCACCTTACCGATGCAGATGTGATCAAGTCCTCGAAAATCGAAAGAGAAATGGCGATCAGGACTAGACATGCCCTTGTCCCTTCAAATTTTGGGAATCTTTCACAAAATTTATATAGCTATTACAACATGCTGGAGAAAGAATCCCTAGCTAAAGAGGCATTTAAAGGATTTGCCGATAATGCCTTGTTGAAAGTATGGGAATTTACCCTCGCTTCATTTTCAGAAATAAAAATGGAATTCTCACGCTGGAATTTGTATTCGAGCCTCGGACTGAATCCGCAGGAAAAAGGGGGAATTGGACAAGTCATCTATCAATACCTTGAAGAAAAATTGAAACAAGCAAATGAAGATGCCCAAAAATATCAAAGAGAATATCAAGTCGCTTTCGATCAACTCCGAGGCACTGAATCGCTCCTTAGGCAAGCGGGGTCTGAATCCGAGGTGAGGCGTCTTCAAGCAGAATATCAAAGCCGAATGTACGAGATGCAATCCTGCCTGGAAATGCGCGATCTTGCCTCTTCTAAAGCATCTCATTATTCTACTTTTTATAATTTTGTAATCGAACAGTATGACCTGCAATTTCAAGAATATTTTCAGGAGATTTACGACCCGGAAATGATCGGCCTTGAATTAGGACAATATGATGATTGCCCTGCGGGTTTCCGGTTGGTTTACAAACATGGCAGAAAAGATCCATCTTCATGGACGCTGATCTATACTGCCGATCAATGGATAGAATGTCTTGCTGACTTTTTTAAAAGTGTCGAGCAGCAGTTGATCACAGCCTGCGAATGGGAATCGGGAAAAGATGCGCTTGTCGAACTGACAACAGCAATCGTAATCCATATCCAAACAGAAGAATTTTTAACTACAGCGATCGAGCGCACTTTAAAAGGTCATGGATTATCTATTAAAAATCCCCTTGCGATCCTCAATAAATTAGAAAAAAAACCCTGGTCCTATACTTCCGGAGGAACGATGACTACACTCCTCCAAGCTTATTTCCGAAGAGAAACACAGATCACAGAGGAATCCAGACAAGTAGAAAATGAGGTGGACTTGGCCATTTTCATTCTTGATGCTCTCAAATCCATTCCTCCTTTAGTGTATGAAAAATTTTTGGAAGATCCAGAAAAAGGGATGCTCATGCAATCTCCTACGCATGCTTTTATCTTGCACCCGGGATGGGATTTTATCAGCAAGGGATGGCAAGATAATCTCTTTACCTATACTTGGGTAAGGGACATGATTTTTTTGCCTGAGCGGGAGTTTTATAATGAAATTTCTTTAAGCGGTCCTCAGCAAAGATATTTGGCAAACGCATTCTTCGACCAGTTTGGATTTCAATCGAAGCTACAGCTTAAACATGTTTTTAAAGAATCTCGCGATGGAGTTTCGATTCCGGAACTTCGCAGTAGACTCCTCGAAGTGATTCTGACGATGCCCGTACAGAAACAAACTGCATGCGATTATATAGATGCCTTTTTGTTTGGAGCTTTCCCATTGATTGCAGGAAGCTCATGGAAACGTTCCGTTCGACAACTTCTGAATGGAATTACCGACGGAAAATTAGAAGACGTTTTGAGCCAGCTGTCCGATGCCCCATCCGAGTGGATGACAGCAAAGGCGTTTCAAAATCTTGCCAAGGCCTGTTTGCTCTTATCAAGACATTCTGCCTGTTTGAACTTCGATGTCCATCAGTACATCTCTGACAAGGCACGAGAGATCGGCCTATCGAGGCCCAAGCCTTTTCTTTTTGCCGATTCCAATTGGTCCAATGCCTATTTTGCGTTGACCGTCAATCCCGGTACAGAGCGACTTGAACTTTGGAGAATGGATATTACCGGCTCTGAAGGAATGCCGATGAGCCAGTGGAAAGAATGGCTGGACGGAAGCATGAAGGCCTCATGGGTGATCTATCCCCGTCCTTTAGAATACAGTTGAAAATCCTTCTTGTTGCTGCTATACACATCGCGATTTAGAGATTCTCTTGTCTGTTTTTTATGTACTTGATCGTCATTTTATTTCTGGTCTGTTTTACATCAGCACATGGTTCCTATAATGGCAATCCGGCATTTCCGAAAATTCCTGAAGAAGGATTATACGTGTCCAAGGAATCTTATTGCGGCATTAAAACGGGATATATCGGCGACTATGTATTCGATCGAAACATGGTGCTGCATGCATCCGGACTCCACGGCGAGGTCGATCGTTTCCAGATTTTAAACAATCTAGGAGTCCTGTCTTTCAGTTATTTGGAAAGAGTAGAGGCTTACGCAAGGCTTGGCTGCATGCACGCAAACATTGCGCATCGTCCAATTTCCGACTTGCGGGTTCGGTACAAGATAAAAGGGCAGTTTGCCTGGTGCTTTGGAGTAGAAGGGATCATTTATGAACATAAAAACACAATTGTCTCAGTCAATGTCAATTACTTCCAATCTCTTCCGAAAATCCACGCCATTACGGCTGGAGGAATTGCAGTTGAGCCCCACGGGGCTGAGATCAATTATCTCGAATGGCAAGGAAGCGTAGGAGTTTCGCAGGCGATCGGCCTGTTCTTACCTTACATCGGCGTCGAGTATTCCAATGCGCGCGCGATGTTTAAAAAAATGCAAGCCTTAAACTCCTTTTTTCCTGAATCAGAATTCACCATGCGCAGCGAACATAAAATAGGTATCTTTCTCGGTTGTTCCATCACACCTGGAAAAACCGCTATTTTGAATGTCGAGGCTAGATTTGTAGATGAGACGGCATTGACCCTGAGTGGGTTGATTAGATTTTGAGCAAAATATATGTCGAATACTCGCTTTTTTAAATTGATTCTCCCAATAGTTCTCTTGGCAAGTCTGCGGGCTTCTGCTTTGTATAATGGAAATCCTGCGGAACCCAGGCTGATTGAAAATGGGGTCATATGGAAAAAAAATAAACTCAAAGTCAAAGTCGGTTACGAAGGAGATTTCATGTATGATCGAAACGTCAGAGCCCATGGAAAGGCGGAGTGCTCTGTCGATAGATTCAAATATTGGATGAACCAGGGAGTTGCGACTTTAACTATCAAACGGCGGTTTGAAATTTACGGGTCGCTTGGGACGATGAAGACTGGTTTTGAACATCTGCATTCAAAACACCATCTAACATGGGGAGCAGGAGCAAGAGGCATTGTCTACCGAAAGCGGACAACAGTGATAGGAATAGATGCTGTCTACCAAAGGGCGGAGGGAAGAACATTAAAATATCAGGATTGGCAAGCAGGGCTTGGAATTGCGCATCAGATCGATGTTTTGACTCCGTATTTAGCTTTGACCTTTTCCGGGATGAGAGGAAAGGTGACAAAAGTTCCTCAAACATTGGATCTGCGAACGGGTAGCTTTACATTGAGAAACAGGCATTGGTTTGGTTTTGCTCTCGGCTGCAGCGTGTCTCCGGGAAAATGGTTCGATGTGAATGTAGAAGCACGGGTTCTCGATGAGCAAGCGTTTAGTTTGGCCGGCAATTTCGCTTTCTGAGAAAACTATACCGGTATAATTTACATTTTATTTTTAAGTCGTTCAAATCTTTTTATTTACCTAACTCTCGTTTGTTTTCTTTTGCATGTAATTCATTGTTTCTTTATATTACCTTCTAGAAATTTGCATTTATACCGAACATAATTCGAAAATCATTCGAACAGATGTGCTTGAGATATCGCCAAGCAAATGTTAGACTTGAATTGGAGTGAACCATGAATAAGATGCCTCGCTTGCTATACTTGTGTGCAGCGTTCTTGCTTGGCTCATCGCTTTTTGCTGCCGAAGCTGAAATGGACGAAAATGATATCCAGGTCCTGCGCGAATGGATCAATACAAAGCGACAAGTCACAGTCAAAGAGCTCGGCGGCGCCCTGTCGATCAGTGGAGAGGTCCGCACTGAATTCCAAAGGTCTCGAGAAAAGAGAAATGGAAAAGAGCAAAGAGGGACACGCAGCAATTGTCAACTTCCCAATCAAGCTTTCGATGTGGAAGTCAATCTGATGGTTGACTATAGGCAGGACCGAACATGGGCCGCCGTTAAATGGGAGTTCGACAATGATGCCGGCGCGATCAGCGGCACATTCAACCGTCTCAAATTGGAAAGAGCGTATTTTGGCCTACGAGCTATAGCTGCCGATACGTGTACCGTAGATGTAGAAATCGGACGACGCAGGATAGGCACGATCCTCGATTCTAAATTGGAATTCGATTCTTTCTTCGACGGAATTTTTCTTAAGTACGACCAACATTTGGAAATGATTGGAGACGCGTACGTACATGTCGGAGTCTTCCTGGTCGATGAACACCACAACCATTACGCATATCTCGGAGAAATTGGAGTCCTCAACGCCGGCAATACAGGGTTTTATAGCAAGTATTCATTGATCGATTGGGATACAAAGCACTATCGCAAATCTTTCAAGGAGGATCGCTTTGAATTCCTCGTATCGCAATTGATCGTAGGCTATCGGTTCCAGCCTTCTAGATGGACCAAAGGAGCGATCGTCTACTTGGCCGGATTATATAACCATGCGGCCAGAAAATTGCCCATCACCGGGCACAGGCGAGCCAACTTTGGGGGTTATCTTGGATTCACTTTGGGAGAACTCAAAAAGAGGAACGATTGGTCTTTGGATGCCAACTATCAGGTGCTGGCAGCGCAATGCGTACCTGACTTCGATGTTTCAGGTGTCGGCCTCGGAAATGCATGCAAATCAGGATTCTATTTTAATAGAGTAAAACAAGCAAACGGAAAGGAAAAAGATGAGGCGACAGACAGGAGGACTGCTGGAGGCAACGTCAATTTCCGTGGCTATGCGATCAGCCTGGATTATTTGCTGACCAACAATCTCGATATCCAGCAAAGCTGGCAGCAAGCCATCACTCTTTGGGATACCATCGGTCCATTCCGACGATTTCATCAATACGAACTGGAACTCATTTACGCTTTCTAAACCCGATCTTTCTAATCGGGTTTTTATTCCTTGATTTGTTCTAAATAATAAATACAATCTTCCTCCCTTTAAACTAAGGAGAGGAACATGACCACCGTTCATTACGCCACATCTAGCAACAGCGTTAGAATTGTCCTTCAGGATTTGTCATTGGATCAGATATTGAAAGTGATCGGTATAAATCCAAAAATAGACAATTCGTATAAGCACGCGCTTACAAAAGCTTTTCTTAATCATATTCCAGAGAAAGGGGATTGGGAAATATTTCTAGAAAAAGCCCCTTCCATTGATCCAGATCAATTAAAATGTCTACTAGAAGGATTGAAACTATTGAGAAGAAACGATCTTTCCGAAGGAGAAAAAAAATGGTCTGCTGCCATGGATCGTATCGTTATTCTTGAAATGTTGTCAAAAAAATCCAAAGAGTACAATTGGGAAGAAATGGTGCCGTACTTTGTAGAATATTTACAATTTCTAGTTGATCAAGGCTTCGATGTAAATCATCTGGATGGAAAACCAGAACTTTTAGGTTCAGGATGTCCATTGCATTTTGCTGCTATCAAAGGTTGTCCAGCGATTTGCACGGCACTGGTCTCGCTTGGCGCTAATGTCAAACTTTCAGAAAGAAAAGAAGGCTCAGCGAAGCCGCTTCATCTTGCAGCATCTACTGGCGATGTTGAAACAATTAAAACCTTAATCAAATTAGGCGCAGATGTAAATGCCGTGATCAAAGATGATTTTTTCTCCCCTTTCTTTGTCCTTGGGAACGACAGCGTCCCTTTATGTTTTGCGGCACGACATCCGCAAGTGATTCAGATACTGGTCGACAATGGAGCCAATGTAAACCATGTGTGCGGTGACTATGAAGCTCATAGTCCTTTGGAACACACACTTACAAATGAAAATTTTGAAGGCGCAAATATTTTACTGCAAAAAGGCGCGAACGCTCTTTCATCTACAAGGGCATTAGCAAAGAAAAAATTCAACGGTTTAATGGATAAAAAGCGCAAAATTGAAAATTCAGAAGGAGAGATACAACGGATGAAAGATGCTTATGAAATTAAAAAACGATTGAAAGGTAATAGAAATAGATCTTCTTGATTTCATCTAAAAAATAAATACAATCTTCCTCCTTTTAAGCTTAAATCGACAACAGTCTCTAAGGAGAGGATATGACACCTGCAGTTAATCCATTCACACCCGTTAACAATGTTAGAACTCTCTTTCAGGATCTTTCCATGGAAGAGATCTTGAGAGTGATCGCAAAAAATCCACAGATGGAAAATGCATTCAAAAAAGAAATAACAAAAACCTTTTTTAATCAAATTCCATGGAAAGGCAACTGGAGTGGTTTTTTGGAAAAAGCGCCCCCTATTGCTATCATCCATTTAAAATGTCTGCTAGAAGGGCTGACTCTTTTGGGAAGGAATTATTTTCCTGCAGAAGAAAAAGATTGGTGTTCCGAGGCCATGACTCATTTAATTACCCTGGAAATTTTGGCAAAGAAATCCACGGAGTATGATTGGAAGGAAGCAGTGCCGCATTTTAAAGAATATTTAGAATTTCTGGATGAAAATGGATTCAATGCCAATCAGCTTGATGATGAAGAACGAAAAACCTTAGGTTCGGGACGTCCTTTGCATTTTGCTGCATTCAAAGGATGCGCGGCGATTTGCAAGTCTCTTAGGTTATTAGGTGCTTGGATCAATCTTTCCGAAAGAGAGAAAGGAACCATCATGCCGCTTCACCTTGCAGCCCGAAACGGAGATTTAGATACCGTTGAAATCTTAATGGAATTAAAAGCAGACGTAAATGCATTGGTTTTTGATAAGTTTTTTTGGCCTTGGTATTTTTATGGTAATGGAAGCAATCCGTTGTGCTTTGCAAAAGACCCAAAAGTCATCGAAATTCTTGTCAAGAAAGGCGCTGATCAGAACCATCTCTGCGGTGACAACAAAGCCTCCACCCCTTTGGAGCACGCCATCCTAGATTCGAATTACGAAGGGGCAAAGATTTTAGTCGAATCCGGCGCAAAGCCTCATATCCATACAAAACAAGGGAATGCGGTTGCGCTAGCAAAGCAAATATTTGAAAATAGAATGGAAAATAATTCTGAAGACGGCAATGCAAAAAAAGAGATAAAACTAATGAAAGATGCTTACTCGATTTGTAAGCTTTTAAAGAAGATTGAAAAAGATCGTATTGAAAACTGATCGATATGTGCTGAGATCATTTCCCGATTTTCATATCCATTTTGTGGAGCAGTCCCTTTTCTTAAGAATATGCACGGAATGGCTTCTTTAAGAATTTTTTCACACTTCATCTCATTTGGAACGAGATGAATGGAGTGGAACAAATTCTCGAACCAGGGAAAGCGCCGTGCATTTTGTCTGATGACAAAAAATTGAACATTGGGAATAAGAGCCGTCAAAATAAAGGCTTTTTTCCATGTCGCATCTTGTAAAATGAGAATTGGAGAAGAGGATTGCTGAAAAATTTCAACATTTTTTGCCTGAACTTTGTAAATCTTCCGGATGATTTTTCTGCCTAAAAAAGACAGAAAGACATCTGACATGCGGCACGCCATAAAGAAAGAGACGATGAGAGTGATCAGCCCCATGATCCCGAATCCTCGAGCAGAGGAAATCCCGATGATTTGGCTAAAAAAATACAATGCAAAGGATGCTAGCAGGACGCCTATAAAACTCAAAAAGTTCGCAGTTGCGATCACTTGTCCCCGTTTTTCGTCTGAGCTGTTCATCTGAGTGAAAGCGTTGAGGGGAACGATAAATATTCCGCCGAAAATTCCAAGAAAGATCAGAAAGATCACACAAAGGGCCAGATTGGTCGAGAAAAGATCGATCAATAGCAAAAGAAAGGCCATCAAAAAACCTGCCAGGCAGGACAATCCTGGCTCTAGCTGTTTTCTTGAAAATTTGCCCCCCAGGATAGATCCAAAAGCAATTCCGAGGGCCGACGAAAGGAAGAGATATCCTCCCGCAGCAGGACTAAGCTGAAGAGACTGTATCCCAAAAGGAATGATGTTCAATTGAACAAAAGCGCCGATTAACAGAAAATAGGAAGATCCCAAAATAGCGGACGTGAGATGCTTCCGTTGTTTGCAGAAAACGAGCGTTTGGTAAATTTCTTTTAAAAAAAATAGAGAAATCTTTTTTTCCGAACCTTGTGAAGGAGTTTTTTTGATCCCAAAAGCGGACAGGAAACCAATCATCGCGATAAGAAGGCAGCATCCTGCGACTTGAACAAAATTGCTATTGGTGACTTCTGTCAAAAAAGAGGCCAGGAACGTACCCAGAATAATGGCCAGATAAGTAAAAGAGGTGATCAGACCATTGGCCCTTGAGACCGCTTCGGCTGGGACGATTTCAGGGATGATGGCGTATTTTGAGGGCCCGAATAAAGCGCTGTGCGTGGACAGTAAAAATAGAAGCGAGAAGCTCGCCCAGCTGCTTTTGAAAGAAAAAGCGAACAACGCCAGGAACATGATGCCGACCTCGACAGCTTTCATGATCAGGATCATGCTCTGTTTACTGAATCGATCTGCAAGCACTCCAGCAGTTGAGGAGAACAAAAGGAAAGGGATCACGAAGATGGCCCCAGCGGCTGAAAGAATGCTGCTTGCTTTCTCCGCCCCCGCAGCGTGTATCAACAGAAAAGCGACGGCCAGCTTGAAGAGGTTGTCGTTCAAGGCCCCCAGGAATTGGGTCAGGTTCAAGAAAACCAAAGAATAACGGACAGGTTGCGAAAATCCCGGCACGTGCTTTAGCATTCTATAAAAAAAAGAAGATAGCATAGGACCCTAAAATTTAGAGAATCGGTTCTATTAAATAGTAATTAATGATTTTTTGAATAGGAATGGATGTGCAAAGTTCTATTTTTCTAAGCAACCGATTGGAAGTGCTAGCCGATGCCTTGAGCGATCGCTTATTTGATTCCCATTCAAAACCTTTTCAAAAGAGGATGGTGATCGTCCCAGGTGATAAATTGAGGACCTATCTATTGCATCGGTTCGCCCGCGATCCGAAAATGCGTGTTGCAGCGGGAATACATATTTGCAGCCTGTCTCAAGGGGTGAACGAGTTAATTAAGGTTTCTCAGCAGTCAAATGCAAGAATTGCTTCCCGACTGGACCTTTCCTTGCAGATCGAATATCTGATCGTTCAAATGATTGAAAACCCGGATAAATGGACAAAAGAGATCTTTCAAGATATGGACCCTCTGTTTGTTTATCTCAAAGTGAACAATTGCAATACGGCAAGCAGGCGCATCGCAAGTCTCAGCGAACGTTTGAGCAAGCTTTTTTCTTGTTATGGAATTTATGGCGGCAGTCTTTTGAGGGAATGGCTTGAAAAAAAGGGATGGCAGCAAACCCTTTGGAAGATTCTCTATGAATCTTCAAATTCTACATGGACTTACCCTGTAAAGGCCTTGCAACATCCATTGAAGTCGGATTTTAAAGTGCACGTGTTCGGGTTCCCTTTTTTGCCGAAACCTTACCTGGATTTCATTAAAGACCAGGGTGTGTTTTACATCTTATCCCCGTGCCAGGAATTTTGGTCCGATCTATGCACTGAAAAGGAACGGGTTTTCTTACAAAGGGGCTTAAAAAAACAGGGAACGCCCGAACGTCAAAGAAGGGAATTAGATGCTTATTTGAAAGACCAAAATTCCTTTTTAGCGAACATGGGTAAATTAGGCAGACGATATCTCGATTTCTTAGACGACGATGCACTGGTCTCTGAGGAAAAATACACAGAGCCGATGAAAGATTCATTGTTGCACAAAGTGCAGCATGATCTATTGATGCTCAAGTGCCCAAGCGATGACGAACAGAAAGGTGCCATCCCTGTAAGCGATACTTCGATCCAATTGCATGCATGTCCTTCGAAATTAAGAGAGATAGAAATACTCAAAGACACACTCTTGGGCATCATTCAAAAGGAACAGTCGACAAAGGAACCGATTCTTCCAAAAGATATCTTGGTCTTGGCACCGGATATTCAAGAATACGCTCCCTATATCCAGATGGTATTCGGTCAGAATGACAATGTTGATGCGTCTATTTTCGACCTGGAAATCTGTTCTCAAAGCCCATTTGCGCAGGCTTTTAAACACTTGCTCGATCTTCCTTTCCATCGTTTTGATCTCGATGCTGTATTGAAGCTCTTCAATTATCCACAGTTCCTGAAAAAGTTTGGACTGGATGAAGAAGAGGTCTCGCTCATTCGAAATTGGCTGCGGAAAGTGAATGTCTATTGGGGCATCGATGCATCCCAACGCAATGCGCTCCTCTCCGCGGATTATGAAGGGGAGAAAATGCTCGAAGATAACAATGTAGGCACTTGGGAACACGCCTGGAATGTGTTGTTAAAAGGATTGACGACCGTGCCTGCGGTGCAAGATCTGAACGGCATCTCATCAGTTCCCGGTATCGAGTTGAATGATGCATCTGTCCTTGGAAAATTAATGCATATTGTCACATCTCTCAGCATCGATTTGAGACCTTTGATAGAAAAGGGTTCTCTATCTTTGCCGACATGGATCCGTTATTTTAAAAACTTGGCCGAAAGCTATTTTTCATTGGCCGAAGAAGATCTATCTGTTCTTGAAGAATTCGATCTAATCTCGGATCAGTTTAAACAGGCAACTGAAAATGTCTTTCCATTTTCTAGTATGAAAAGAGTTCTCGATCATGTGTTAAAAAAGAAGCAAGGAAGCATTCAGGCTTCTTTTTTGAATACTGTGAAGTTCTGTTCTCTGACGGCAGGGTCCGCCCTGCCTGCTCAAGTCGTATGTCTGTTGGGAATGCAGGATGGCGCTTATCCAAGACCGGACCAACGAGATTCTTTGTGTGAAATTTCTTTTAATAAGGAAAATCACCGTCCTTCAAGAGCAGAAGAAGATCGGTATTTATTTCTCGAACTCCTTCTTTCTGCCCGAAAATATCTGATCCTTTCATTCCAAAGGATTTGTCCAAAGGACAATCAAGCACAGGCTCCATCGATTCTGGTGCAAGAATTCCTTTCTTATTTAGATAAAAATGATTCTAGCGGCATTTCAAAGAAAATTTTAAAAGAGCATCCTCTTCTTCCCTTTGATAGAAGATATTTTACCAGTGAGTCTCCTTTGAGAAGTTATTCCAACATGCATTTTTTAGCAGCAAAGGCCCATTTTTCGAATGATGAACGACATAGCGAGCCATTTATAGAAGAACTCTATCGCCCGATCGGTTTCGTAAACAGGACAAAAGAACAAGATATTGTAATCGATATCAAGAGTCTGAAGGGCTTATCAAAAAATCCTATCCGATTTTATTTCAATAAGTGTTTGGGAATGTATTTTGAATCGGATCATCAAGAGGAAGCTAAAAAACAGGAATTTGTCATTTCAAACCTGAACAAATCGATTTTATGCAGCCAATCTTTAAAATATCCTTTAGAAACGGTTCTGGAGGCTGCTTATCAAAACGGGGGATTGCCTCTGGGAGCTCTAAGAGACGTGGCTTGCAGAAGAATTCAAAAAGAAACCGAAGAACTGCATGCCAATCTTGAGATGTTGAATGTCAGGCCATCTGATATTTTTTCTTTAGAACTAAAAACGACCTGTAAAGACCCTTTCCTTTCTTCCAATGGAACCTGGATCCTTCCTTCTCTCAAAGTCCCATTGGACCGAGGTCGGACGGCACATATCATTGGGAAATTGGAAGGACTTTCAGCACATGGGATGCTCGCTTATAAAAATAACAATTTTGAAGATCTCCTGGAAATTTGGCCTTTGATCTTAGTGATGTTGAGCCTTCCCAATTTTGAAAAAAAGAGTTCGCCTCAAATCCTTTTGACGAAGTGCGGAAAGAGCAAACAATGCAGGGCTGACAAGCCTCTGGACGAGCTCCGCTCTTATATCGATTATTATGAACAATGTTTAGATTACGCCTCCCCGCTTATCCCAAAATGGGGCAAGGCATTATTGAAAGGAAGTCCTGAAGAACTGGAAAAAGAAATTGGGCGTCCTTTGGAGATGCTGACCTATGTCGATCCTTATCTCGAATGGCTTTTTCTGAGAAGTGGACGCCCATCGGGCGAGATCGTCTTTGAAAATTGGAGTACGTATTTAAGGGAGAAGTTTTCTGGAATGATCCGATTTGAGGAAAGTTGAGCATGGTGTTTGATGTTTTGGACCGTACGGTAAATCCTTTAGGATCTCATTTACTGGAAGCCTCGGCAGGCACAGGAAAGACGTTTGCAATACAACATGTAGTGGCCCGGCTGCTTCTATCCGGAAGCATGACGATCGATCAAATTTTGGTTGTCACGTTTACCCGAGCGGCTACGAGAGAGTTGAAGGTGCGCATCCGCTCCAATCTGGAACAGGTTTTACACTCTATTGAAACGGGAAAGGTTTCATTCGATTATGTTTCAGCTATCTTGGAGCAAGGGGAAGAGGCTGTCAGAGCCGCTAAAGACAATATCGAAGCTGCGTTGACTTGTTTTGATGCAGCCCAGATCTTCACCATTCATAGTTTTTGTCATCGCATGCTCTCAGAATGCGCCTTTCAAGCCAATGTCGGCATGGGCCTGGAAGATCCGGACGATAATCAGCATCAATCTTCCTTAAGGCGATCAGCCATTGATTTTTTCCGCACACAATTAAAACCGGCAGTGTACGGTACCTCTCAACTTGTTTCCGTCTTAAGCAAACATAAGCAGGATTTTGAGAAGCTTGCGAACAAACTGGTTCAATTTGCGCAAAGGACCGGACAGATTATTGCTGGGGCCAATTTTTCCGAATTACTGGCTGATTTTAATGAAAAAATGCACCCATTTCCTTCCATCTGTTCCGCCAATCTGATGGATGACTTCGAACGCCTTAAGGCCTGTTATAAAAAAATGACCGCGCCAGAATTTCCCAATCAGGCTAAAAATCTGGCGATGCTTTTGGAGAAAAAACACTGTTCTCTTCAAGAGTTCGATCACCTGCTTCAGGACAAGGAATTTTTTCTTGAAATGATGGATGAAAAGAATCAGAAGGTGAGATCTAAATTTCCAGACCCGGCGACTCTTCACTATCCTGGCCTCTTTAAAGCGATGAGAGACGAACTGTACCCGATCATCAAGCAAGCGAGAGATCCATTAAAAATCTTTTTGAGAATGGCACGCGATTTTCAATTGAAATGGACAAGGTTGTTCGAACATCAGGAAAGGCTGTCCCATGACCAAATCCTAAAAAAAATGGAGGAATGTCTGAGGCAAAAGGATTTTTGCGAAGCGGTCCGCGGAAAATATCGAGCAGCCATCATCGATGAATTTCAGGATACCGATCCCATTCAGTGGAATATTTTCAACAAGCTGTTCATGGGAAAAATGCAAGCAGTTTATTTAGTCGGCGATCCTAAACAGTCGATCTATGGATTTCGAAATGCAGATATCTATACCTATTTGGATGCTGCGCAGGAAATGGGAAAAGAGAATATCTCTTTTTTGGATACAAATTATCGCTCCGATCCCTCTTTGGTAAAAGGATTGAATGCCCTTTTTTCCGAAGCGACCGCTTCCCAGTGGCTGCATTTGCCTACTAAAAATAGAACCCTTCCTTATTTGGAAGTGAAGGCGCGAAACGGTGCGGCCGACTATCCGTTTGACGATGGTAAAGGGAGCCTGCATTTTTTTCTCGCTGAAGAGCATTTCGAAAAGAAGGGATCAGAGGATATCGAAAAGAACGTGTTTTTTCCTTTTATCGCTAAAGAGATCATAGAACTCCGCGACCGACAAAAAATCGATTTTCAGAATATCTGCATCTTGGTCAAAGATCGGTTTCAAGCTGCAAACATTCAGGAATTTTTAAAAAGATGCAGCATCCCCTCTTTCGTCAAAAGAGCAGGTTGTTTGACTGATTCTCATGCTATGCCCTTGCTGCGGCAATTGTTAGTAGCAGCTATCGACCCTGAAGATGTTAGCAAAATTAAAACGGTTCTGGCCGGTCCCTTCATTGGATGGCAAACGGAACAGATCAAATCTGAAAAAGAACATTCTCATCTCCTGGAGGCAAAGGCTGCTTTTCATCAGTTGAGTTCGAATTTATTCAAAGATGGGTTTGCCTCATTCTTTCACAATTTTCTTCAGTCTAAATGGGGATATGAGAAGAAAATGGTCTTGGAAACGTTGACTTCTTATGAAGATCTCTCATTATATCGCGATCTCATGCAACTTGCTGAAATTTTAATCGAATATCAGACCCATTCGCTCATTTCGCCTGAAGGGCTGCTTTCTTATTTGCTAGAGCTAAGCGGCATGGATCCTGAAGAAGATGAACGTTTGAAACGGAGGCAGGAAGAAGCGGAAAATTCTGTCTCGATCATGACGATCCATATGAGTAAAGGATTGGAATTCGAAATCGTCTTTGCCTTGGGGCTCGCATCCAGGCTTAAACGGGATGAAGAGGCTGTGCGAATTAAAGTCGACGATCAGAATAAAATTGTTGAATTCGACCCGTCTAACCCCGAATGTCTGCATAGTCTTGTAGAACAAGATGCCGAAAAAATGAGATATTTATACGTTGCCCTTACACGAGCGAAAAAAAGGGTCTACGTTCCAGCAGCATTCAATTTGGACCAGGATGAGATCTCGTTAGGCAAGGGGGCAGCGATAGAGCTCTTTTTTCAGAAAATCGTAAAAAATGACCAGCTTTCCATTCAGGCTGTCATCGATGTTCTAGAAAATTTAAAACAAACCTGCGGCATTACATATGAACAATTGACCCCAAGTGCATTTAAAAACAAATATATCTCCAATCCAAATCAATACGATTTGAAATGTATTTCTCCGCCTCATATTCGACCTTCTCAAGAGTGCATTCGTTCGTTCACGAGTTTAAATGAGAAATCGAATTCAGAAGGCATACGCAAAGAAATCCCCTCTCTTGATAGTTCAGTCAAGAATATTCATACGCTTCCGCCAAGCGTTGAAACCGGTCATCTATTGCACCGAATTTTGGAAAAAGTGTTTGCGTCCGGAAAGCATTCTTCTCTTCAGCTAAGCACATTTATACGGGAGGAAATGGAAAACACACATTTAAGAGGATGGGAAGAAGTGGTAACTGAAATGGTCGAAAAAATTTTGAATATTCCCCTTTTGCCTACGGATGAAAAGAGTTCTCTCAATCAAATTTCACCCGAAGACATGCAACCGGAAATGGAATTTGTGTTTTCACAAAACGATTCCCTGTTGAAGGGGTTTATCGACCTAGTATTTCAACTAAATGGGAAATACTATCTCTTAGATTGGAAGTCCAATTGGCTTGGTAATACAGACGAAGATTATGGGATTGAAAACATTGAGAGGGAAATGCGCCAGCATGGATATTTTCTTCAGGCTGCTATTTATGCCGAAGCTCTAAAACGGTATGTAAAGCTGTTTGACACACGCCCCCTAGAGGAATGCTTTGGAGGTGCCATTTATGTTTTCTTGAGAGGCCGAACAGTGTATCATTTTGTCCCTGACACGTTTGCTTTTATTTAAAGATACTGTTAAGGTAAAAAAATATTTTTCAAGGAAAGAATATGTCGACGTTAGTGCTTAGCTCTCACAAATCTTCACAAGATTTCCCAAAACCTTTTGAGAGAGAGATTACATTTAGCGAAGAACAAAAAGTTGTACCGATTGAAATTTTTTTTAATATTGTTTCTTTCTTAGGCCCAGAAGATCTGTTATCTGGATTGAAAGTCTGCAAAAGTTGGAATTGGGCGCTGTGCAAAGATTGTAGAGCCTGTTTTTCAAAAAAACATCTCTTTCAATCCCACGAGGACTTGTTAACGATCATTTCCAGGAATATGGCAAAAGATCAGACAGAAAGAAAGGAAATGTATGATGGACTCCTCAGGGTCCACAATTATGAAACTTATAGTAAATTTAAAAGAGAATTTGATGAAATTATTCGTAACATCTCATTAAAAGACAGATGTTTTTATAATTATTTTATTAATCAAGTCAAAGAAATGAAAAAAGAATTGAGAGTTTTATTCGATATTTCTTCTTTCCTTTCAAAAAAAAGTTCATTCGAAAATATCAAAGAGAAATTACAAATATTAAAAGAAAGTACGGAAAAGGACATCTACTCTTCATTCATGATATTAGATAGAGACAGTTTGCATGATGAGATCGATGCTCATATAGAAAGTTTGAGAAATAAATATGAACAATACATAATAAAACTCATGTTTATTTTTATTGATAATCCGAGATCTGTAATGTATTTAAATTCTGCGAATTATTCAGGATTTAGAATGGTTGTAGAAGAAATGGATGATAATTTAGAAACAATGATTAAATCTGTTTTCGTACAAGAAGGGAAAGCAATTTTTGATATTGTCAAAAGCCAGGCTATAGAGGCTGGCACAATCCACACCGGCGCACTGATAACGGGTGAACAACTAGCTTTTCCTAAACACACGTTTGTTTCATCGCACGAGCCCTTGAAAAAGGCTCTGGAAACTTACATAAACCAAAAAAATCAAAGCAGTGTTACTTCCGCCAAAAAAAGAACACGGCACGCCCCTCCTCAGATCAGAGAACCCTCTTAACTTTTTCTTTGCCAGTAATTCCATAAGCGAGTAGAACGAAAAAAAAGGAGCAAGATCATGCTTATATGGGCGCTGATTTTTTTAGTGATCGCAATTGTTGCGGGGATTTTTGGCTTTAGAGGGGTTGCTGGAGTAGCGATGACTGTCGCTAAGATCCTTTTTGTGCTCTTCCTGATCCTTTTCATCATTTTCTTGATCACAGGACTGATCAACTCTAATTCTGTAGCATAGAGATAAGGGGATATAGTTATCCCCTGATGTCCAGAAGCCTTTGTTCTATTTCTTTTGTGGAATTAATTCTGCCATCATCGGTCATGAGATCATGTATTAACTGATAGGTCTTCCCGTAATGAGAGTCTTTAAACTCAGGTGAAGCCTCCAGAACGAGTCCAAAATAGATCGTCATTTCTGCATCAAATTGTAATCGAAAATCACGGTATATGTTTTTTAATAGATTCTGAAGACTATCGTCTGTTTTATTTGACGAAGGAAGCCTCTGCAAAATAGAGTCGATCTGTTCAACTAACTTGTTTTGGTCTAACTTCACAAGACCCTGATGTTCAAAGAGCGCAGAGCGTAATGAAGATAGCCCTCTAACGAGCTCGTCCAAAGCCTTCTGTTTGGCTTCAGGTTCTTGAGGCTCTGAAAGAGAACCATTAAGTCCGACCATAAGTTCAATTCCCTTAGTAAATCCATGAATTTTGCCGAGGACCAGCCTTTGATTACCTACACTTTGATCACCTAAAGCACAAATCTCCTCTCCTCGATCGTAAATGAGATTAGAACCTGGAACTCTTTGGATCATCTGGAGCAACGTTTTTCCAAACGAATATCGATCGGAAGCTTCAGAATTATGAATAGAATTGCCAAGTAGGCTCAAATAAGCCTTTAAAGAGATATAATCTAACGAGCCAGCATAATCTTTATTTTCAGCTTCCTCTTGCCTGATCATTAAATTCAAATCGCCGATTTTTACAACTAATTCTCCATTTTGATTTGTTTTTCCCAGTATATTTTGCGGTTTGATATCTCTATGGAGGAACCCTTTTGAATGGATATCATTAAGTGCCTTGGCGGCCAGATACATTGCTTCGATCGTTTTTTGGAAATTCCAATTTTCTTTGGCAGCAGAGCTTAAAATATGGCCTCCCAAATCATCATAAACAGAAAGAAGCTGTTTGTTAAATTTACCTAAATATTGAATGTTATCCTTTGGGGAAAAGAGGACTAATCGATCATCGAGTCCATGGACTTTGATTTCATTAATTTGAGCCAATCGGACCTTAATTTCATTCTCTCTGTCATTTGTATGATATCTGATTTTTAAACCGACGCATCTTTCTACTTGCCCATCTTTTAAATGGATCAGTCGGTTAAATTTGCTTTCTCCGCCATGTTTGTTCTTGTCTTCTTCTGTTCTTGTGATTTCTATATAGACTTCATCACTGGAGAGGATATTGACGGTAAAGATTTTCCCACTTTCAGCTTTAGACCAATGCACTTTTCCGAGAAACGTACCGGAACTTTGTGAGTAAGAAATGCTATCCAAAAGAGCGCTTAAGGACTCTGACGGATCCTGTAATTCAGTTCGTAATTCGGGAAATAACTCGAGAATTTCTTTGATGATCCTAGTTTTTTTCTGTTGGATTTCCTGGATATCTTGAAGGTCGGCAGCACATTCGTTTAATCGCGTACTGGAATCTTCGGTCGTAAAGCCGCTTATACCACCTAAATCGATATTAAATTTTTTGGGGTCATACGTATAACCTAGATCACTTTTAGATCTTTCTCTTTTTAATTTTTTTGGATCCTGAATCTTCACGGCATCGGATTGATTTTTTGGGTTTGGCAGTGCGCTTAATGATTTATGTAGAACTTTGGGAGATACGGCTTTTGCGGTCGGATTTGTTGGATTAGAGAGCCCTGCTTTATTGAGAACGCCTTGTAAACGATCTCCTAATGCCTTTGTAATGAAATTTGGAAGGTTTAGCGAAGGGGGCGGAGCTGTAGTTTTTTTACTGCTAGGATTGATAGGAATCATTTATGACCTCTTCTTATTATTTATTAACATTCTTATGTTTAGGTATTATTTTAGTTTAAAAAACAATTATTAACAAGGATATATTATATAGTTTTAAAAGTTAATTAATTCAAAACATTAGTATACTATTTTTTTAAAAAATCATACGCAAATCATTAAGTATAAAATAATTAAATAAAAATTTAAAAAATTAGCCCTTGCATGGCAATTGAGATTTTGACACCTTAAGAAAGTCTTTTGCATGATTACAGGTTCAAGATGACCGGATTGGCTTTACAATTGATAAATGGATCAGCCCTTGTGCCGGCTTCGGGCAAAGCTTTTAAAACATTGAGAGATTATTTAGAAAGAGGATTTCTAGATTTAATCGATGTTTATTTTGCTGAGAGAATGTTGAAAGAGACTTCAATCCAAAGCGAAAATGCAGCTTTATTCTTCGCGGTTTTAATGGCCATTTCTAGAGGGGGGCATTTATGTTTGACCATTGAAAATGATGGAATTACGCCTGATTTGCGATCTTTCATCTCTGATCCCGAAGAATATAAAAAAACGAGAGAAGCTCTTCTTCAAGCGGTTTATAATGAGGAGTTTAAGTTAGAAGCTGAGACTATTTACAGGTCAGGGAATTCTTTTTATCTTCAACGGAATTGGGTATTTGAGACCCGTTTTCTTTATCATTTAAATCGGCTCAATAAGAGCTCTCCGGATAGGACCATAGAATGCCCCGATGTCGATTGTCAACTCAATGAAGTTCAAAAAGAAGCAATCTCTCTTGGGGCTAAACAGTGCGTTTCCATGATCACGGGTGGCCCTGGAACTGGTAAAACATATACTGCTTCGAGGCTTGTCGAATGGGTATTACAGAGCCTAAGTCCTTTGCAAAGAGAGAGTTATAACATCCTTTTAACGGCCCCTACAGGAAAAGCTGCTGCCCATTTGGAATCCACCTTATATAGGTTCATCGGGAAAAGGGAAAATATTAAATGCGGCACGCTGCATGCGTTATTAGGCATTCGGTCTCCGCGGGATTTTTTTAGCGAGGGATCGACACTTCTTGCCGATTTGATCATTGTAGACGAATGTTCGATGATCGACGTACGCCTATTTTCCTATCTGCTCGCTTCATTAAAAGAGGGTTCCCGTTTGGTGTTGATGGGTGATCCAGACCAGCTGCCTTCCGTCGAATCGGGAAGCGTATTTGCGGACTTGGTTCAAGCTTCCCAAAATGGATTCGTTTTGCCATACACACATTTACAAAAATGTATGCGGTCGGACCAAAGAGAGATCTTGGAATTGGCCTCTTTGATCAATACAGGAAAAGCGAAAGAGGCTGCTAGGAAGATCTTTGATCATTTTCATGTAGATCTTGGGTTGAAACAGCAGGATCTGAGTTTGATTCATAAAAATATCTGGGAGCATGTAAAAGATCGTTTCCCGCATCCTTCCAATGATCCACCCGATTCTGAGGTTCTTTTAAAAGAAATGGAAGAGTTTAGGATCCTTTCATGCATACGCCAAGGCCCTTCAGGAGTGGATTTTTTGAACAAAATGATGTTTCAAAATTATTCACTTGAAACCAAACGAGGCCAATGGCTGAGCATCCCTATTATTATTACTCGCAATGATTATACGATGGATTTATATAATGGAGATGTAGGCATGTTGCTCAAGCAGCGCGCCTTCGATGGATGCGGAAAAGAGGATTACGCAATTTTCTGGAACAAAGACGGGGGGATTAGAACGGTCCCGGCAATGGCCTTGCCTCCTCATGAATATGCCTATTGTTTATCCGTCCATAAAAGCCAGGGAAGCGAGTATCAAAAGATTTTGCTTCTCATTCCTCCTGGTTCTGAGGTATTTGGTAAGGAAGTCCTATACACTGCAGTTACACGATCGAGATTGAAATTGGAAATCGATGGCCGAGAAGAGACCATCATCGATACTGTAGGGAATAGTTGTAGGAAATATTCAGGCATACAAAGGAGAGCGTATGAAGATCTCTGTTAAAAAAGTTCCGCAATTCCTGTTGATCGTATGCATTGCATGTTTGGCTTGTGCATTTAAAAACGGATTGAAACGAAACGACATCCAGCGCTCCAGCAGAGATCAGATCCATTCGTTGCAGGGGGCAATCGATCGGCTGATCCTGAATTTTGAACCGAATGCTCATATAGGCATTGAAATCGTATCGGTAAAAACAGGACAAAAACTCTATCAAAAAAATGCCAACCAATTATTTGTTCCCGCCAGTAATTTGAAGCTGTTTACCGGCGCCGCCGCACTTGCGATTTTAGGTCAGGATTATCGGTTTGAAACCCGACTTCTCACCGACGGAGATATCCGAGGAAACATTCTAAGAGGGAACCTGTTTCTAAAAGGTTCTGGAAATCCAGAATTTTCATTGGACCATTTAGAAGAGATGGTATTCCAACTCAAATTGAATCAAATAGAGCATATTTCAGGGGATCTGATCGCCGACAATACGGATTTTGATTCGATCTCGCAAGGACCGGGCTGGATGTGGGATGAAGGAGCGGAGTACTGGAACTCCCCTATGGATGCTTTGACTGTGAACCACAGTTGCATGAAATTATGGATTCGACCCGCCTCCGAAGTTTCCAGACCTCCGATGGTCTATATTTATCCAAAAACTTCTTACGTTTCTGTACAAAATTCCGCCTTGACAGTTGAAAAAGAGGGAACATTGAAAGTCGGACGTCAAGGAATGGCGCAACAAAATGTCATCGAAATCAAAGGCAGTCTTCCCATTAAAAAAACGCATCAAGAATACATGGTCCCTGTAGAGACCCCGCATTTATACGCGATCCATTTGCTGAAGGACCTTCTGTCCAAATATGGAATCCGCCTCGATGGAAGCATCAAAGTCCAACAAACGCCTTCCAGTGCGAGAATAGTGGCCGTCCATCACTCTGCTCCTCTTGGTGTGATGATCCGCAATATGATGAAACAATCTGATAATTTGGCCGCGGACTGCTTTTTTAAAAAATTAGGCCAAACGCGCTATGGAAGCCCAGGCACATGGCAAAATGGGGGGCAAGCGATGAAAGAATTTTTAACTAACCAGGTCGGAATCGATGTATCGGAAATGGTCATGCTGGATGGCTGCGGCCTTTCCCGATACAATTTAGTGTCTCCCCATCAGATCGCTTCGTTTTTAACCTGGATGCAGAAGCAACATAAATTTTGTGCCGAATTTATGTCCTCTCTTCCAATTGCAGGAACAGATGGTTATCTGAAACATAGAATGAAGGAAAATAATACGCGTGGAAATGTAAGGGCCAAAGGGGGATCGATGACAGGAGTCACATCTTTATCGGGTTATGTGAACACCAAAGATGGAGATTTGCTGGCCTTTTCTATTATGATCAATGGATTCGTCAAGCCGATAAAAGATTATAAAAACCAGCTCGAAGATCAGATCTGCCTGGTTTTATCTCAATTCTCTTATCATTAGAGAATTTCTTAACCTTTGACCGTCATATGGTGAAGGCGGGATTTTACACGCGCGGCTTTGTTTACTTTAAACACGCCGGTCTTCACGCCCTTGTCCATCAAACTGTAAACCATATTTAACTGTTCGTTCATTGCAGAAGTGTCTTTAGCGGCAACGGAACTTTTGAAGGAAGTGACCGCTGTGCTGACTCTCGCTTTGAATGATTTATTTCGAAGACGCCTTTTTTCGTTTTGGATATCCCGTTTTTTAGCGGTAGGGCGCTTGATTCTTTTATTGTTTGCTGCATCTTTTTGTTCTGCCATGGTTCCCCTGAAAATTAAAGTTAGTGGATCTAATATAGCGCAAAGCCGATAATTCAGCAACACTCTCAGGAGAAGTATGAAGAAAATGTGGGTTGTTCTAGTTGCAGTCAGCGGAATTGCGGCCACCTGTTTCTTGACACAGGCGTTGCGGGAACTCTATCCTTACGTTCGGCTCGATGCCCAGATGCAAGCCCAGGCCCTCGAATGGGGAATCCTGGAAAAAGGGCCTTCCAAATTTGCAATTTCTGCAGTCTATACTTATCAAGCGGGCAATCAAACCTATCGAAGCGACGGGGTCTTGAAAGGCCCTTATTTTTTGAATCGGCTTTCAGCAGAAGCAGAGATTAAAAAATTAAATACACAGTCGAGGCAGATTTGGTACCATTCCAAACAACCAGGGTTTTCCCGTCTTGAAAAAAGTTTTCCTTATAAAAGCCTGTTCAATTCTCTTGTAACAGTAGGAATATGTATCTATTTTTGCGGATTTGCCAAACTTTCCAAAGCGAATCGTAATGCAGAATTATAAAAATCTTTAATATGTTTTAGGATTGATTGAAAAAAGGAAAGCAGTGACAGGGGTTGTAACCATTTTTTTTCTAAATGCAGCATCGATTGAAATGCAGTTCCCGAGGAATATTGCAGACTGCGGTCTATCAGATCTCCTTTAAAATAAAGATTTAACGACAGCCTCAAAATAAGAGCTTGTGGAATTGGGTGCTTAAGTTGAAGGTTTTGATTCTTGAATGGTAAAGAAAGATCGACTTGTAAAGGGATTCCCCAAAAATATTTTATCCTGTTTTTCGCAATATCGAACTGATCGTAGATGATGCCTTGACCTTTCGAGTCGATATTGGTATAATAACACTTATTTTGACGCAAAAAAGCTTCCGAATGACTGATGCGCCGTTTGTTGAAACGGTTGTCGTGTAAAATCCAAACAACGGTCAGGCCTAATTTTTCATAATCTCTGCATCGAGCCTTGGCTTCATCCAAACTTATGGACGAGCATTGAATTTCAAACACGATCTTCTGTTGTTCCCAACTTACGTCGGCAATTCTATGGATCCCTTTATAAGGCTTTTCCAAGAGGCTGCCCGGCAGTAATCGATAAAGCCTTAATTGAGTTTGTAGATGGGGCAGAGTTTTTTTGTGCTGATTGCAAAGAGAGTTAGCTGCCAGATGATAAAAATGGATGTGGCGATGGGGGCCTCCCCGGACTCGGACATTTCCTTGGCATTCTGGACAGCAGTAATTTTTATGCCTTTGTGCCTGTTGGGCGAAGATGAATTGTTCATTGTCTAATGCGTACAATTGCATGATTTAATTTTTCCGATTAGGAAATTATTGTAATGATTTTTTATCCTCTTGACAATAACATATACCCAAGTGAATTCAGAAATTGGAATTTTGGCACAGCCAGCGCCACTTTTGAGTTAGCTTGGGTATCAGATAGATTGAACTTATTCTTAAGGGTAGCATGACAACTAAAGGGACCTTCAGCAATTTATTCAACCAGCAGCATCAGCAAAAAATCGAAGAGCTGGTGGCCATTGCCAAAGAGCAAGGCTACATCACTTACGAGGAGATCAATGAAATCCTGCCGATGACATTTGATTCTGCCGAGCAGATCGACCAGGTCTTGATTTTTTTGAGCGGCATGGACATTCAAGTGCTCAATCAGATGGAGGTCGAGAGGCAAAAAGAGAGGAAAAAAGAGGCCAAGGAGTTAGAAGGTCTTTCAAAAAGAACTGAAGGAACATCCGACGACCCTGTAAGGATGTATTTGAAAGAGATGGGCTCTGTCCCTCTTTTAACGCGCGAAGAAGAAGTCGACATCTCGAAAAGAATTGAGAAAGCGCAAATCCAGATCGAAAAAATCATCATGCGTTTCCGATATTCGAATCGGGAAGCGATGTCCATTGCCAATTATCTCATCAGCGGAAAAGAGCGGTTCGACAAGTGCATTTCAGAAAAAGAAGTCGCTGACAAACAGGCTTATTTGAATCTCTTGCCAAGGCTCTGTAATCTTTTGAAGGAAGAAGACACCGTTTTAGAGAACTTCCTCATTCAGCTTCGTAACAATAAGTTAAAAAAGACGGACCGGATCAAAATTGCTGAAGATATCGAAAAGTGCCGGATTCGCACGCAGGCGTACCTTCACAGGCTGCATTGCCGTCACAATATCACAGAAGATTTTGGCGAAGTCATTCTAACTGCTTATGAGCGTTTCCTGGTTTTGGAAAAAGAAATGCAGGAACTTGCGCCGCGGGCTGAGAAAAATAAATTTGCCCTTGCAAAACTGAAGGCTGTTCAACGAAAGCTCACCAAACGGGAACTCGCTGCAGGAAGGACACTCGAAGAGTTCAAAAAAGATGTCCGTATGCTTCAGAGATGGATGGACAAGAGCCAGGAAGCCAAACGGGAAATGGTAGAGTCCAACTTAAGACTGGTCATCTCCATTGCAAAAAAATATACGAATCGCGGCCTTTCATTTTTGGATTTGATCCAAGAAGGGAACATGGGCTTAATGAAAGCCGTGGAAAAATTCGAATATCGGCGCGGATACAAATTTTCAACCTACGCTACATGGTGGATCCGACAAGCCGTCACTCGGGCTATCGCGGATCAGGCGCGTACGATCCGAATTCCGGTCCACATGATCGAGACGATCAATAAAGTCTTAAGAGGCGCCAAAAAACTAATGATGGAGACGGGCAGAGAACCCACTCCTGAAGAATTGGCAAACGAATTGGGGCTGACACCGGAAAGAGTGCGTGAGATTTATAAAATCGCGCAGCATCCGATCTCTCTTCAGGCAGAAGTTGGAGATGGCGGCGAAAGCCAATTTGGCGACTTCTTGGAAGATACTGCGATTGAATCTCCTGCTGAAGCAACCGGCTATGCCATTTTGAAAGATAAAATGAACGAGGTGCTTGCGACTCTCACCGACCGTGAGAGGACCGTATTGATCGAGCGCTTCGGACTTCTGGACGGCAAGCCTAAGACATTGGAAGAAGTCGGAGTGCGTTTTAAAGTCACGCGAGAAAGGGTCAGACAGATCGAAGCTAAAGCCTTGCGCAAGATGCGTCATCCGACCCGATCTAAACAACTGCAAGCATTCCTCGATTTGTTAGAAAACGAATAATTATCCGGCTGCTCCATAATCCCCATGCTTTCCGACACCGAAAAACAGCAAGACGAACTTCTCGACCTTATTTTTTCTTCAAAAGGGCCTCTAAGCCTCGGCTTAGATGATTTTGAAGAACGGAAAGGACAGAGGGAAATGTCGGGACAGATCATGGAAGCCTATTCCAAGGACCAGATCGCCTTGATCGAAGCTGGAACCGGAACAGGAAAAAGCCTCGCCTACCTTGTGCCCGCAATATTCTGGGCATTGAAATCAAAAGAAAAGACGGTCATTTCCACAAATACGATTGCTTTGCAAGAACAGCTCATCAATAAAGACATCCCTTTTTTGCTGCGCACTTTAAATCTCGATCTCAGCGCAGTTTTGGTCAAAGGAATGCACAATTATCTCTGCCTTCGGAAGTTGCATGATCTGAATGAACAAATGAATTCATTTACAGAAGAGCACGCAGATGAAATTGAGTCTGTCGATAGATGGGCGCAACATTCGGTCGAAGGTTCCCGATCGGAGATCCATTTTCCTCTTTCTGCCGCTACTTGGGAAAAAGTAGGCGCGGAAGCGGATGCCTGCAATCATGTCCATTGCCCAAACTACAGGAAATGCTTTTTTTTCAAAGCCAGAAGAAAGGCTGAGGATGCGCAGATTTTGGTCGTCAATCACCATTTGCTCCTCGCTGACCTCATTGCAAAACAGGTAAAAGAGAATGAAAAATCGATCCTTCCGAACTACGATCGGCTGATTCTAGACGAGGCACATCACGTAGAGGAGATCGCTTTTGATGCGCTATCAAAACGGATGGATAATATACGGTTGCCCAAGCTTCTCGGAAAATTATTCTCCGAAATCAATCCCCAAAAGAGCAGACTTGGCACACTGAAACAAACTCTTGCGACTGTTTCACAATCCTCAATTTTATCCTTCATGCAGAGACTTGACATCGACCTTCCAGCCAAAAAGCGGAATCTTATCGAATTAAACACAAAGATGTTTGATCAATTGGATCAATTCTGTTCTTTTGCTCCCAAGTCTGATTTCCGTGAACAGAGCATTCTTTTAAAGGATCCTCTTTCGAATCATCCACAATGGAAAGGAGAGATCAAAAGCGGCTTTTTGGAGTTCTCATCTTCGTTGAACAACTTTGCACAATCGGTCCATGGCCTATGTCAAGACCTTGAGGCATTAAAAGATCCCATTTTACAAGAAAAGATGCAGACTGATCTAGTTGAGATTTGCGCTATTGTTTCCAGATTGGAAGAATATGCATCTAATTTAGAGCATTTTTTTTCACAGGACAAGGAGATCCATAATGTGCGTTGGATTGAAAGGAATGGTTCCATTCTTGCCCTTGTGGAAGCGAATTTGGACGTCTCTTCATATCTGAAAGAGCATCTACTTGAATCCGTTTCAACGATTGCGATGTGCAGCGCCACTCTCACTGTCGGAGAAGACTTCGACTACATCAAGCAGCGGCTTGGAATTTCCTCCATCCCTTCGCATAAGCAAGTGACAGAAAGAGTCTACGATTCTCCATTTGATTATCAAAATCAGTCTTTGTTGTTGATCCCTACTGATATTCCCGATCCTCTGGATAAAGAATTCATCCCAGCGGCTTCCAAAAGCATTTTTCATGCGGTAGAGGCGAGCAAAGGCAATGCCTTTGTCTTGTTCACTTCTTACGACATGCTGAGAGCATGCCATAGTCATGTTTTAAGCTTGGCAGAAGGGACCGATTTTACATTCTTGAGACAAGGCGATGCTTCCAGACAATCCTTGATCGAACGATTTAAATCTAAAGATAAAAGTGTTCTCTTTGGTACGGATTCTTTTTGGGAAGGTGTGGATATCGCAGGAGATGCCCTTCGCTGTGTGATTTTGGTAAAGCTCCCGTTCAAGGTGCCGAACCACCCAAAAACCCAGGCCTATTCCGAATTATTGTTGCAAATAGGGAAAGATCCGTTTCGAGATGATTCCCTGCCTCATGCTGCTCTTAAATTCAAACAGGGATTTGGCAGACTGATCCGCACCAAGCACGATAAAGGCTGTGTCGTATGCTTAGATAAACGGATCGTGACCAAATCTTATGGAAAGCGGTTCTTAAAGAGTTTGCCGAATTGCAAAGTGATTAAGGGTGATAGCAAACACATTTTTGCTTCTATGGAAGAATTTTATGGAGCGTAGCGGGGTCGAACCGCTGACCTCAACAATGCCATCGTTGCGCTCTACCAACTGAGCTAACGCCCCAAAAACACAAGGATTCTAGGATTAGAGCGATTTTGGAACAATACAAAAAAACAACCCTCCTAAAAAGTTAGCATTCATTACATCTATAATTAATTGTTTATGCAATACAGTTTATTACATAAATTAATTTGACTTAAGACTAAAAGCGTTAAATAGTATTATTGCTAATTTTAATAATTTAATTAAGGAAATTAATATGGCCAACATTGCCGTTTCTTATCCCTATAGGCCTTTTTCGGATGTTAATACCTTTCTAGATGGAATGCAGTTTTTGGAATTAGCTGATATCAGTCGCTCATCGCGAGTATGCAAAATTTGGAACAAGGCGATTAAAGGTAATCAACATTTTTGGATCAAATTGTCTGAAAGAGAAGGGATTCCAATTGTAAATGGTGTGGGTCGCGATCGGAAAGAGGATTTTAAGACTCTTTACCAAATTACTGCCGTTAGCGGAAGAGCGATTAGCGAATTATTTGGAAAAATGGTTGGAAAAGTACCTCCTATCAACGAAGCGCTTTTTAACAGATTGAATGATCCGGATCCTTTCGAAGAAGGAAAATTAATAAAAGAAAATTACGTATTTGTCGTGGACCCTTCTTTCATCGAGAGAAAAGAAGCAACACTGAACTTAGATGAATCGGGAAATCTGATAGAACTCTTTAAGAAAGAGAGCGAGTCTAATGAGACACAAGATCTCGTGATCCCATTTTCGTTAAAAAATTTAAGGATTCTTAGCAAGTATCCCCTAAAAGGCAATGAAAACACACCTGTTTTCAAAAATGATTCTCCTGGAATTGTGGTTTTTAACCAATGCGATACATGCTCTGATAAAGTGAGTATCTATTTCATGAGGAAGCACCTAGCAGAGAACAGTAGGGGGATGTCTTATTCTGATCAAAAAGAGCTTGTAGAGAAAAACAAATTTGAAGTTACGCCTTTAAGGAAAAGGACTCTTTTTGATTTTGTCATGATATTCCAATCTGGAACCTGTCCCGATGCTTTCATTACAGGATGTATCTTTGTACGTACCTCCGATTCTTTTTGTTTTCATAATCCAATTTATCTACCGAATCCAGTTTATCTAGCACATATTGGAAACTTCATCAAAAAAACCGGTATTAGAGTCGACTATTCCTTTGAAAACGGAGAAAGGGATATCGGAGTCGTGCCTGGTATTCCGGCGGATGCTTAAGATTTCGAAGAAATTTCACGCATTGTCCTCAAAATCCAATTTGAGCTATCCTCAAAAGTTCTCAAGTAGAGGATAGGCCATGAGCCTTTTCGACAAAGTCACATTAGCTGCTCCTGATGCTATTTTCGGTTTGACGGCGGCTTATATTGCCGATCGAAGATCGAATAAAGTCAATCTGATGGTGGGCTATTACAGGAATGCAGATCTCAAAACTCCTATTTTGAACACAGTGAAAAAAGCGGAGCGTTTTTTAACTGAAAAAAGCGCAGACAAGGAATATCTGCCCTTTGCAGGAGATAAAATCTTTGTCGAGAGATCGGGTATGTTGGTTTTCGGAGAAAAGCTGTGGCATGGAGCTTCTAACCGCATTCATGGAGCTCAGACTGTAGGAGGAACTGGGGCCCTCAAAATTGGGGGAGACTTTTTAAAGCAGGAAGTAAGCGATTCTATTTATCTTTCAGATCCCACTTGGCCGAATCATCGAGGGGTATTCACAAGGTGTGGATTCAATGTGAAAGAGTATCCCTATTATGACAGAGAGCGAAAAGCCCTGGACTTCGATCGGCTATTGAAGTTTTTAAGCGATTTGAAATCAAAAGACATCGTCGTTTTGCATTCTTGCTGTCATAATCCTACCGGATGCGATTTGAGTCTGGAACAATGGAAAATCATATCAGATGTAATTCTACAGAAGAAGATAGTGCCCTTTTTTGACTCTGCCTATCAGGGATTTGCAAAGGGAACAGATGAAGATGCGCAATCGATCAGAATGTTTCTTGAGAATGGACATGAGATGCTGATCGCATGTTCTTACGCCAAGAATTTTTCCCTTTATGGAGAAAGAGTGGGAGTGTTGTTCGTAGTGGCCGGATCGCCTCAAAATATTGCAAACGTTGGAAGCCGGATCAATTCGATCATTCGCACAACTTATTCTAATCCCCCAATGCACGGTGCGCAGATTGTAGCTCATATTCTGAGCGATACCGCTCTGAAAAAAGAATGGGAAAGCGAGCTTTCTTCCATGCGGAAAAGGATCATGGAGATGCGCAAGGCCTTTGTCTCAGCTCTTTCCGCAAAATCCAAACAGGATTTTTCATTTCTCATTGATCGGAACGGTCTCTTTTGTTTTTCCGGATTGACCAAAGAACAAGTCGATCATTTGATTTCAGAATATGGAATTTATATGACAGGCGATGGAAGGATCAATATTGCAGGATTGAACCGGGACAATTTAGAGTATGTCGTCAATGCGATCTCAGCAGTTTTACAGGGAGTTGCCCCATGAGGAATAAAATTGCCTATCGCCCTTATTTATTGTTGTTGGCCTTGTTGTTTTTTACTTTGAGCTTTCCTACATCGACAACCGAAAAATTGAGGTCGGGCATCGTCGCGATGTTTTCCCCTTCTTGGAGAGGCATGCACTTTCTAAAAGGAGGATTTTTTAACCTTCTGACAATTACAACCCCCACAACTTCCACTATTTCAACGGATAAGTCCCTTGAATTAGATCGGCTGCATCAGGAAAATCAAATATTGAAGTCCCAAATCGAGAGTGTGAGGGAATGGCTGTTGTTCGAAGATCGGATTTCCGAGCAGCTTAACCGATTGAAAAGCATTTCAAGCGAAGAGACCTCGGATTCTTATTGGGTAGAATTTTTCAAGCGAAGAAATGATGAACTTTACCAATCACTGAACCTCCAACTTCAATCCATGCCCGCTAAAGTCATTTTTCGAGAGCCTGGATCATGGAGCAGCTCGGTATGGTTGAATGTAGGAGAAAGGCACAATGAAGCGCTAGGAAGGAAGGTGATCGGGAAAAATAGCCCGGTACTTGTTGGAGGATCGATTGTCGGAGTCGTTGAATATGTATCCAAATCTCAATGTCGTGTACGTTTAATTACGGACTCGGGACTGATTCCTTCAGTACGCGCAGTGCGGGGTGCAGAGCAAAACCGGTTTGTTTTAGACAATTTGGAAGCTCTGATATCAGGATTAGAATTACGGGAGGATTTATTTTCTTCCCAAGAACTCAGGATCGATTTCCTCACCAAGCTCAAATCCTTAAAAAATCATTTACTGCAAATGACAGGAGATAGTTATTTGGCGAAGGGAGAATTGTATGGAAGCGGCAGTTCTCTTTGGCGCTCCCGCAGCCAAGTCCTTCGAGGGACCGGATTCAATTATGATTTTTCCGATGAAGAAGGTCCTGCCCGGGATCCCCGTTCAGGAGAATCCATGGACTCTTTGACAAAGCTGGAGCCTATACCCATTCTCAAAGAAGGAGATCTGTTAGTCACTACAGGAATGGACGGCGTATTCCCTCCCGGATTTCATGTCGCCGTTGTGACAAAAATCGGCCGTCTCCGAGAAGGAGGAGCATCTTACGAATTAGAAGCCAAGGCCTGTGCCGGCAACTTGGAAGAATTAAAACACGTCTTTGTCCTTCCCCCTTTAGAATTCGATAAAGGGTTCACAAACCGTTGAGTTCGAGATCCTTTTTGTTTGACTTATTCCACTTGGAAAATTTATCATGTTAACGTGTGAGAATTTTTTAAATAAGGAATATTTAATTATGAAAAAGAATATTTGGTTAGTACTGACAGCGATCATCGCATTGAACACAACTAGCGCACTGTTTGCGAATGAAGATGACAGCAACAATGCTTCTTCTACAGAATCTCAAGTGGCTTCTAACGACGACGCCAATTCTTCTTCAGAAGGCTCATCTTCTGATTCTGCAGGCGACGCTAGCTAAGTTTCTCTTTGTTTTAAGCTCTCTTTTGTTCTAAAGAGAGCTTTCTATTGATAAAAGATCGTTTCTCAAATTCTCGAATGGGATTTCTTCCCCAAATGCATAGTTGTAGATTTGTTTCCTTATCGATGAGAGCGATGAGACATTTTGTTCCATAGTGCTTTCAATGAATGAACGGATGGTTTTTTGCTCGCACGTGGGAATTTCTATTCCGCATCGATGCAGGAAGCTGCCCTGTCCGCTGCGTATTTCTTTTGGCAAGGGGTTGAAGAAATACATCGGTCTGTCAAAAACTAGAAAGTCGTAGCCGATAGAAGAAAAATCTCCTATATAGATATCTGTTTTGTCAAGGAGAGGATAGATAGGCGGGAACGCATTTAAAAAAAGGACGTTTTGATGCCCTTCGTATTGTGCAAGGATTCGATATGTTTGTGCTGGGTAATGTTCTTCAAGAAATGGGTGCAATTTGATGATCAGATTGAAGTCGGAGGCAAGCTGAAGGATGACATCTTCGCAAGCGTCGAAGAATGAGGTTGGGTTTTCTTTTTCATCCCAAGTAGGAGCATAGAGAACTGTTTTTTGCTGTTCATTTAATCGTGAAAAGATTTCTTCCTGTGCTCTTTCGTCATAAAAGGATTTATTCAAAGTATAATAGAGAAAACGATAGTTCCCCGTTCGGAGCATCTTTTGTGAAAAAGATCCTGTTTTTTTTAGAAGATCGATCATGTGATCCCCGTAGACAAGAGAGATGTCTTGCTCGATAGGGAAAGATAGCGAATGCCCTTTATCTGAATTTCCGTGCGGACAAAACACGATCCGCATGTTTTTTTGATGCAATAGTTCTAAAAGCGGGACCAGTTCTAAAGCCCAAAATTTTCCACATTCAAAAATGACATCGAAATTTTCCGCTAAAAATCCGATAGAAAGATCGCTGTGAGGAATGAAGATAGTCTGGCAATCGGGATAAAATTTCTTTGCTAACTGAAGAGTGTTTTCCTCTGTTACGATCAGTGGGATATGTAAAATAGCGCATAGTACGCCTAGATGATCGAGATGGGTGTCAGGTCCTGTATGGATACCAACTATTTTTTTAGAGTCCATGTACAACCGCTTTACATAAAATCGAGATCGCTATTCGGAAGGACATCGCAAGCTTTATAAATGGATTGTCGAAGATCATCCCAATTTTTCTCTTCTCCGAAAGTATAGTCGTAAATCTGTTTTCTTATAGTGGAAAAAGTGAGAGCGTCTGTAGGGAGATGCACGTCGATAATTTTATAGATTTCAGGATATTGTTTTGGCAGGATTTCTACTCCGCATTTGTATAAATAAAGCCCTTCGTCTGTTTTAGAATCCCGTTTATTTTGATTTAAAAAGAACATCGGACGATCGAATGTCAAGAAATCATAACCTATGGATGACATATCTCCAATGTAGATGTCCGTGACCTCCAATAGAGGATAAATGAGAGGAAATTCCGTTAAAAATAAAACGTTGGGGCATTCTTCATATTTCCACATGATTTGATCCACTTTGCCCGCGTCTTGCGAAAGGAGGTTAGGATGAGGCTTGATGATCAGATTCCAATCCTCTGGAAGGTTTTCGATAAGATGGGGACAGGCGTCATAAAATGAAGAGGATTGTTCGTAATCCTGCCAGGTTGGGGCATATAGAACGATTTTGGAAGGCTTTTTCATCTTGCCCAGAATTTCTTTCGAGACCATTCTCTTATAAAATTCGAGTTCTCTCTTATAAGAAAGAGATCGGTAATTGCCAATCACGACGTAGGATTTCATTTGTTTGAAAGCTTCTTTTTTCATCAAAAAGTCGATCATTTTCTGACCATAGACCAAAAGAATGACTTCTTTTTGTAGAGCTTCCATAAAATACGTCTGAGTCCCTTTGTCCGAATTCCCGTGAGGACACCAGACAGTATGGACTTTTTTGTGCAGAATCTTTTGTGAAAAAAAGAAAATCTCGTCAAAAATATCTCGTGGAATGGAGCAGAAAATGACGTCGTAAGATTCAGGCAGATTTTGGGAGATCTCCAGATAATCCCATAAAATGACATCCAGCCAAGGATAGTATTTGTGGGCGGTATTTGAAATTTCTTCTTCGGTGACGATCAACGGAATTTGCAAAAGAGTGCACAGAGGCGCTAAATGATCCAGGTGATGGGGTTCAGGACCGTAAATCAGCCCTGCATAATTCTTAATGGTAGATGGCATCGAATCTTCCTAACAATGCCTATACAATCTACAGTTTAAAATTATATGTGGCAATAGAGGCTTTTTTCTTCGACTTCGCCGGAGCTGGCTGATTTTGGTTATATTGTGGGTTATAAGGGATGTCAGGTTGGTGCTCTACCTGGTGGAATAAGATTTCATTTCGGCAGCCTTGAAAATTGATCCGTTCCATTAGGGCCATCAGCTGATCACGTAAAGACAGGATTTCGCAGCTATTCTCATCTTGGGTTGGAAGGATGGATTCCAAGGGAATTTCCTTTGTCTTGTCCTTGATGTCGACCATATCTTCGATCTTTTTGGTCGCTTCCAGTCTTTCCGCTCTGAGATAACTCAACCTTTCGATCAGTTGGGAACGTTCCTGCATGACATGGTTCCATGACCCTTTGTCATTGAGGAGCAAGGACAATTCTTCCTGGTGCATATTGCCAAGGATTTCACGCATGATGCCGATTTCTTTCTGCATTGAGATTTTCAACTGGTCGTGAGCTTCGTTCCACAATCTTCCCCTGTTATCTTTTGCTTCATCTGACATAACCGCTCCTTTTTTGGAAGGCGCTGTGCCGGCGATGTAAGATATAAGCAATCCCCGTGCCAACAATATAAGCAGCTCATTTGAAATGGTTTGAATTTTAACTTTTTTCCTGATACATCCTTTACAGGAAAAAAGTGCCTATCTGGCCAGGTAAAGATGAACGCTCAGGATATTCAAGCCTTGAATCATTGGTTTCAAGAAGAGAAAAGGGATTTTCCTTGGAGAAAATCGCCGGGTCCTTATGAAGTATGGGTCTCCGAGATCATGCTGCAGCAAACTCAGGCAAACGTAGTTGTTGGGTATTTTGAGCGCTGGATGGTGGAGTTTCCAAACATAGAGGCGCTTGCTTCAGCCCCTTTGGAAAAAGTGATCAAAGTTTGGGAAGGGTTGGGATATTATTCTCGTGCACGCCATATGCACGAGGCTGCGAAGATGATGGTGCACAAATATCAGGGACAATTGCCATCCAATAGAGAGGAACTGGAACAGATCAAAGGGTTGGGCCCTTATACCGTCGGTGCGATATTGAGCTTTGCTTTTCATCAAAAATCCGCAGCTGTCGATGGAAACGTCATCCGTGTCCTCTCTCGATTTTTTTTGATCGAAGAAGATGTCGCAAGTATGTCTGTCCGACAAAAAATCCATCAGATGGTCCAGGATTTCTTACCCGATGAAAATCCATGGATTACGATGGAAGCTTTGATCGAACTGGGAGCACAGATATGCCGTCCGATGCCTCAATGCAGCCGATGTCCTCTTCAACCATCCTGTTCAGGGTTCCGGAATGGAAGAGCGCGTGTTTTACCTGTTAAAAAAAACCGTATGAAAATTAAAAAAATCACTCGAGCTGTTGCCATTGTTGTGAACAAAAACGCTGTTTTGCTTCGACGGGGAACAAAAGGAAAAGTGATGGCCGATCTGTATGAGTTTCCATATGTGGAGGCTAAGAGTAATAAAAATTTAGAAAGATTTTTGAAGGCGAGGATCGGAATAGAATGGACCTCCATAAAAACGTTGCCTAAGGTCTCTCATAGCTTCACCCGTTATAAAGCTGAACTTTATCCATTCCTATGCTCCATTCCTGAAAGAAGCTCGATGGCTGGATATGAATGGGTGGATATAGATAAAATTGCAGAACTTCCTTTTTCTGCTGGACATCGACGCATTTTAACATTGATCAACTTGTGAAACAATCATTGCGCATCTTACACACAGAGAGCTCTAATGGCTGGGGAGGCCAGGAAATCCGGACGCTACGGGAAGCGGAAGGAATGCGCGCAAGAGGCCATGAGGTCTTCTTTGCTGTTGTTGAAGGTGGGATTCTAGTATCGAAGGCTCGAAAAAAAGGGTTTAATGTTTACGAGCTGCGCTTTCGAAAAAGAAACATACTTCCAGCGTTGATTCAGTTAAACCGGATTATCAAAAGACATCATATCGATTTGATCAATACACATTCCTCCACGGATGCCTGGATAGGCGGAATTGCAGCGCGTCTTGCAGGAAAAAAACTCCTACGCACCAGGCATCTTTCCACTCCGATCAGGGCAGGCTTAAATAGCCGTTTGCTTTATAATAGGCTAGCGGATTTCGTAGTCACCACCTCATCTTCGATCATCCCAGTTATTTGCAGTCAGTCAGGATTAGCTTCTTCTTTATGCAGATGTGTGCCTACAGGCGTCGATTGCAACGAGATCAGAATAAGAAAAGAAGGGGTGCTGAAATTTCGCGAGGCAATCGGCGCTCGTGATGAGGATACGCTAGTTGGAACTGCATGTTTTGTTCGTTCCTGGAAAGGGATCCAGGATTTTATGCAGGCTGCCTTAATGCTGAAGGATGTAGGCAATCTCAAATGGGTCATTGTTGGAGGAGGATACGTCAATCAGTATAAAGAGGCAGCCGAAAAAATGGGACTTATGGACGTCCTTACATTTACAGGACATCTGGAGTCTCCTTTTGAAGCCATTGCCGCTTTTGATATTTTTGCTCTTTTAAGTACAGCTCATGAAGGAATTTCACAAGCAAGCCTGCAAGCTGCCTATCTCGAACGTCCTTTAATTACTACTCCGATTGGAGGACTCCCCGAAGTTTGCCTCCATGAAAAAACGGGTCTCATCGTCCCGCCATCCTCTCCAAAAGCAGTGGCAGATGCGATTCTAAAGCTGAAGGACGACATCGCATTGCGTGAGATGATGGGCAAAAACGGAAAATCTCTAGTTCTAGAGAAGTTTACATTCAAACGGACTCTCGATCAAATGGAAGAGATCTATTCAACTGTACAAATAAATCTTTAATTATTATTTTGAGTTTTTCAGTTTTTGACTCCTAGGATAGGACATGAATCGCTTTGATCCTTGGAAAAGCATTCGATCCGCAATTTCTCAACCCACAGCATATTGGAAATTGAAAATCGATGGAACCGGGATTCAAGAAGCAGAACTATTAGAGGCGATCTATCTATATCTTTTTTCTTTTTTGGGCCTTTTTAAAGACCATCACCAATTCAGGCTTAGACAAGCGTTTCATAAGTCTTTGAGCCAAGTATTGTCGATCTATCGCAGTCACTGGAACGAAGATCAAAAGATTTTAATGCAAAAGCTTTTACGCATACATCTGGACGATGCGATCTGGTTTAAAAATGAGTTCTTATTGAAATTCCATTTTTCAGAGCGAAATTGGTCTTATGTACAAAAGGAAAATCAAGAACCTTCATTGATTCGTCCTTTCAAACGTAAAAACCGGTATGCGAACTTTTCAGGTGAAAGTTACTTCAAACATTTCCTTAAAGGAATACAATGTTTGTTTTTCCCTACCCTTTTTACTTCTCCCTTCCGTAAATGCCGTGATGAATTGATGGACCAAATTCCACCTAAATCTGAAAGCGACGATTTGAATATTCAGTGGATAGGTCATTCTTGCTGTCTGATTCAAATAGCAGGAACGAACATATTGACCGATCCTTCTTTTGGCGATATCATGCCTTTGTTTAAACGGTATACTGAACCAGGCGTTGCATTAAAAAATTTGCCTCGAATCGATCAGATTTTGATCTCTCATAACCATTCTGATCATTTTGAAGAAGAAACTCTGGAGTATCTAAGACATTTTCAACCCGCTGTTTTTGTTCCAAAAGGAATGAAATCCTGGTTCTTAGAAAGAGGATTTCAGAAAGTTTATGAACATGATTGGTGGACAGAGACAACGGCATTTTTTAAAAAGGATTTTACGAGCCTCCCGACATCTGTAAAGATTACAAGCGTTCCGGCATTTCATTGGTCGCAACGAGGAATATTGGATGGGAATCGCAGTCTGTGGACAGGGTGGATGATCGAGGCGAACAATCAAAAGATTTATTTCGCCGGGGATACTGCTTACAATGCAGAAGCACTGCATCAAATCAAGAATCAATTTGGACAAATCGATGTAGCACTGCTTCCCATCGCGCCTGAAGGAGAAGAAAATGTGCATATGAACCATATAGAGGCTTTAGATGCGTTGCACATCATCGATCCTCATAAAATGGTGCCCATTCATTGGGGCGCATTTCGAACGGGAAAGGAAAAAATGGAAGATCCCATCCATCTTTTGCTTCAGGAACTTGAGAAAAGAGAGCATCTAAAAGCCACAGTGAGTTATTTAAAAGTGGGTCAAAATTTGACCGTTGTTCCTCTTGAGGCAGCAAAAGAGGATCTGCATACCCTCATCGAACCTGCCCCAGTCTCATAATTTGATTATATACACAAACAACCTGAAAAATCGATTTTTGTCTGCGTCGAGCAGCCACTGAATTTGAGACCCGCCTGCATCGCTCAACTTATTCAAGTTGAGCTGCTTCAGCGTCATCAAAGCCTGGCTCAAATTCAGGGCGTCTCCTTGTCAAATTCCCGATTTTTCAAGTTGTTTGTGTATAAATCTGAATCAGATTAATATATTGTCTTCTTAGTCTATTTTAAGTTCGTGGGTCAAATATGGCAGATGAAAAAGAAGATGTAATATCAATCGGTCGCTTTTCAGAGTTTAAAAATCAAAGTATGGATTGGCTTATCGAACACAAAAAAAGCATTCTTTATACGATCACAATTGCCATGATGTTTTTATTCTTGGCTTATCAGTTCTTCTCCAAGTTCCATAAAAAATCTGAATCAGATTACATTCAAGCCGATGTATCTTTTCATCGTTGGATCGCATCCAATGATTCAAATGCTGAATTTTTCGATGTTCTTAAAAAATCCATAGTCAAACATCCTGAACTCCATGCTAAATACGATGGCTTGATTGCCGAGAAGCTCTTGAGCAGAAAAGATTTCGAGGAAGTCAAACCGTTT
>DATIJE010000090.1:0-23675 GCA_035478995.1 Rhabdochlamydiaceae bacterium
CATTTCAATTCACGACATCCGAATACGAAACTTAATGGGATTTTTACAAAGACATTTTCCACAATAGATAAAAAGAACTATCAAAACCTTCTAGACTGCTCTTACATCTATGAACACAATTCTCAAATTTCAAAAGTCATTCGATGCTTTTCTAGAACAATAAAGACTGATTTAAAAGATATTAGAACAGGACAGCAGATGCAATCTAAATTCGTTTCTTTTCTTTACGAGCTGTTTGCTAAGGAATTTGAACATGATCCTGTAGTGCTATTTTACTCAGGGATAAAAGATGCTGGGATCGAGAATAAAAATTCAAAGTATTTTTTCTCCGTTCCTGAGCCTCTTCCAATTGGTTTTATATTTTTTGAAGATCAACAGAAGGTGGATTGTACACATCTTTTAACCGAAATACTCCAAGAAGCATTTACGAAAAGATCTTTGCTCGTCTCTCCTTTGTATTTGACGAATTCGGAAGCAGAGCCCGGCCATGTGATTGCATTTGCTGCATTAGAAGATGGGCGTGTGTATCTTATTGATAGCTGTACAGAATATTATGATGGTCTTTTGCAAAGAAATATTGATCGAATTTCAGTACATCTCAATAAGCAGTCTATTTTCAATAGCAGAGGAGAGAAGATCAATTTTCGAGTTAAGTATATTTGCACCAACGCACAGCAAATAGGTGATTGCTGGTTATTTGCATGGCTCTATGCGTATAAAATCGCTCAAAGGAAAGATATCGAGGCATTTCGAGAGGTGAACGGTGCCTTATTTGAAGGAAGATGGGAAGAATTAAACGATTATAAGAACGAAAAATTAATTGCTATTTCTACATATAAACTTCCTTCGTCTTGGAAGGGAAATTTTGCTTCGAACTGTTTCTTGTATAAATTACGATGCAATATCGCTGATCATATCTTAAAAAAACTGGAATCTGTTGGAAATGTCTCAAAACAAGAGGCCAGAATAGCCAAGAAAGAAATTCGAGAGAACCTTCGAATATTAGATTCTAAAATTAAAACTTGATAATTATTTTCATTTGATCTATTAATTTAATTAATAGTGTCTATATGTTAATATATTCGTATCTGGGGTTAAAAAATTAGAATCTAAATTAATTAACATTTAGAATATTAAATTTGGATAATTTATTAAAATCTTACGAAGCGCTTTTAGGTGCTGAAGTAATCGATGGCCTTCATCAGGTTGCCGATGCCCTTCAAGGCGCTAAAATAGTCCATGTCAATTCCTCGAAGGCCGGGGGTGGGGTCGCTGAAATTCTTCATGCGATGCTTCCTTTGACCCAATCTTTGAACATACAGGCTGATTGGGAGGTGATCCATGGAACAGAGGATTTCTTTCTTTGCACCAAGATGTTCCACAATCTTCTACAGGGACAAAAAGGGGGAGAATTCGATCCCTCCCATCTGCAAAGCTATGAAAAAACAAATGCAGAAAATGCAGAAAGGCTCAAACCTTTATTGAAGGATGCAGATTTCGTTTTTATCCATGATCCTCAGCCATTGGCATTGATCGATCATTTCCCTGACAGAAAAGGAAAGTGGATCTGGAGATGCCATATCGATACTTCAAGTCCAATTAAGGAAGTTTGGGATTATCTAAAAGGTTATGCGGGGAAATACGATGCAAGTATCTTTTCCTTGCAAGAATTTGTCCAATTTCTCCCTCATCCCTATCATATCATTCAGCCGAGCATCGATCCTCTCAGTGAAAAAAATAGAGAACTCGAAGGAAACGAAATTCAGGAAGTGTATGAATCTTTTGGAATCGATATGCATCGTCCCGTCATGTTGCAAGTATCCCGTTACGATCATTTCAAAGACCCCGTAGGTGTGATCCAGGCGTACCATTTGGCCAAGAAAACGCATCCCAGACTGCAGCTTGTTTTAGCGGGGGGAGGCGCACCGGACGATCCTGAAGGCCAAATCGTATTGAGCGAAGTATACGAGGCGGCAAATAATGATCCGGACATCTATATTCTTTATTTGCCTCCAGATGCGCACCATGTGATCAATGCATTGCAAAGAGGCGCGGATATCATTGTGCAAAAATCGATAAAGGAAGGATTCGGGCTTACTGTCACTGAAGCTCTCTGGAAGGAAAAACCTGTCATTGGCGGCAATACAGGAGGCATCCGTTTGCAGGTGATCAATGATCTTACAGGATATCTCGTGAATTCACCGGAAGAAGCAGCGAGTCGCATCATCTATCTTCTCGAAACTCCTCAAAAAGGAAAAGAACTCGGCAATAAAGGCAAACGCCTCGTAAAAGAAAAATTTTTAATTACCAGGCAGCTCAGGGATTATTTAAAACTCTGCACGTAGGTATCGGTCTGTAATTCTTCAATTAAAGAATCTACTACAGAGACCAGGTCCTTGGTATTGCGAAACACGTTTCGCTGACGGTCCGCACTGGTGCCATTGTTGATGATATTGTGAATAAAACTGAGTTCTTCTCTACAATCAAGCTCCATGGCGACAGGCTCAAGCGTTTCTAAAAGGGTGCGGATTTCATCGATAATCGGCCTGCACTGGCCATTTTCATCGATAATCAGCATTGCTTTTAGTCCATCGCGTGCAGCTCTCCATAAATTTTCAGGGGCGACAAGACGATCGAATTGATGCATGGATGATGATGTTCCCATATTTTTATCTTCTTTAGCCCATTTTACAAGAGATTGGGTGAGCGCGATGAGAGCCGCAGTCTCAGAAAGCGTTGGCATCCCATCGCAAATACGGAATTCAAGCGTTCCGAACATTGGATTTGGGCGAACATGCCAATAAAGGTCCTTTAAAGATGTGATCGCTTGTGTCTGACGCAATAGATTGTAGTAAGAGGAAAACTCTTTCCAATTCGAAAAATGCGGAGGAATGCCTGAATATGGAAAACATTCCATGATCCCGATTCGGCATGAAGACACTCCTGTATGCTCTCCGCCCCAATAAGGCGAACTGGCCGATAAAGCCAGCAAAAAGGGCAGATATCTGATCATCGCATTGCTGATGCGGATCGCTTCGTCTCCATTCTCAACCCCGACATGAACATGGAGCCCATACACATTTATCCTTTTGGCGAGCCAGCGATATTTACGATGGATGAACAAATAGCGCGCAGCAGGAAAGAACTGTCGGTCTGTCCATTTTTGAAAAGGGTGGGTTCCGGAAATGGCCACCCGGAGATTTAAACTTCCAGCAATATCGGTCAATTCGACCAGGGCATGATTGAGATGTGCTCGGCATTCTTTCACAGATTGGCAGATTGGAGTGTCCAATTCGATCATGGATTGATGAATTTCTTTCTTGATCCGATCGAATTGTCTTTCCCGACACTCTTTAAGCACATTGATTGCAGCCGAAGTTAAATTACGGGTTGCAGGGTCAATAAGCTGAAGCTCTAACTCGGCTCCTATGGTAGGAAATTCTGAAGAATTAAATTTTAAATCCATCTGGCGCAAGACTATACCAGATCTTAAAATTATATCCAACCCGATTGGTTCAAGAGATCTTTACGTGTTTTTGCCCAAAATAGACGACCCACATCCCTCCAAAAACCACAAGTGCCATTCCTGCGATATCTATTGCGCTTGGCATTTTTTTCCATATAAACCATTCCACAAGAGCACCGAATAAAATGCACAAGAACATCAGAGATGAGCTGATTCGGATCGGCGTTTTGGCATAAGACAGTGTGCTGAAGTATTGGTAGAGAGCGCCGTTCACTCCTGCCGCGATCAGTAAAAAAATAGTATATTGATCCAGAGGTTCCCAGGTGAAAATGGCGACAATCCCGGAAATCAAAGTTGCAAAGACGAAATTGTAAAATAAAATCTGTGTGATCGATCCGACTTTGGAAAGGATTCTGATGAACACGATCCCCAAAGATGCAAATATGCCTGAACCAAGGCCGATGATAGACGATATCTTAAGAACGCCTGTATCGGGCCTTAAAATAAAAAGGATGCCCAAAAAACCGATTACAATCCCTGTCCAGACTACGGCATGGGTCTTTGCGTTCAAGATCCACCAGGAAAAAATGGGAACGAAGAGAGGAGCGGTGTTGATCAAGACCAGGGCGTTGGTAAAGGAAATATAATTTAAAGAATAGAAGAAACATCCCAATGCCAACAGAGCAAAGACTGTCCGTAATACGAACTTGAAAGGGTTGTCGACTTTAAAAATGGTTTCAGCTTCTTTAGCGACGAACGGCAATAATAAGAATAAACTGACACCGAATCGGAATAATAAAATCGTGGCGGTCGAAGCTTGTCCGTTTATGAGTTTCACACAAAGGCTCATGAGAGTGAAAAAAATGGCTGCAAGTGTTCCGGCTATGACTCCGGCTCTCAAGTCTTGTTTGTGCATAAATTCTTCTTCAAATAATGCATTTTAGAGTTTTTGTGATACCCTGTCCTGGTAAACTCGATTTCATAACCGAGTTTTTGATAGAAGGGCAGCGCTTGCCAGTCCATCGTGTTCACAGTAGCGAAAGTGCAGCCTCTTTTCAATCCAAGATTTTCTGCATGCTCCATCAGCGATTCTCCCAGTCCTTGCTTACGGAGAGTTTCTTTTACCCATAACATATCTACATATAAGCATCCAAACAATGTGACTCCAGAAACGCCCGCAAGCACTTCCCCATTTTTGTCTTTGATAAAGAAGCCAAAAGATCGGATCGGTTCCATCTTCTTAGCTGTGAAAGCATCCGTATTGATTCCATGATATAATGCCTCTTCGTCAATAGAATTGAGCTCATCCTGATATTCTATAGGAAATTTTTGTATGTCCATGCTATCATTTTTCAATTTTATTAGGAGAATGCTCTTATGTCCTTATCTGCAAACACTATACCTTCGCAAGGTTTATTGTCCCCTGATATTACGACTCCACAGGAAAAAATGTGCTTCAATTTGGAATTGATCGAGGCTCTTCAACCAAAAAATCTGAAACCTATTCCACTTGAAGAGCTTAAGGAAATGCTAGATGTGATCGGGAGCAAGGCGAATAGAAACTATAGCATCATCCGAAATGAAAAACGGGATTATGTCAGGGTTTTCAATCTTTTGATTGTTTTATCCCAACTTGCACAGCAGCATCCTCAATTCAATTTAGAAGAGAGTGCTGCACTGTTTAACAAGTGCTTAACGTCATTGATTGCAAAAGGGTTTAATATCAATATACCTTTTCCGTGGACTGGTATTACACCTGTTCATCAGTCGATCAATCTTGGAACGCAGCCTCTTACTAATGCCCTTGTAGCACTGGGCGCTGTTCTGGACATCAATGCTACGGTGATTTTTAAGGAAGCGGAGCCCGACTCACAAAAAAAACCGATTCCTTATCATCCCGACGTGATTAAAATTCTTTGCAATAACAAGGAAATCCGGGTGATGAATATAAAACGTATAGATGCCATGGCGTCTCTGGAAAAGGCTGCTGTCACAGGAGATCATGCTTTCATTTCCCAGTTTTTGGAAGGAGCGGTTTTAAGACAGCAGGATCTAGATAAACTGTGCTGCATTGTATTAAAAGAACTCTCTAAAAACATAGTCATTAACGAAAAGGATGAAAATAATTTTAGTAACTGGGCGCTAGCAGGCAATCATTTAAACAATGCTGTCCTTACATTGTCTACATTGAATCGAAGGATCCTCATGAACGGTAGAACTGGAACATTGGAATTCTGTTTAAAAAATGCAACTCGAATGCAGGTAAAATTGGATCATTTAATTCCTTTACGCAGCATGTCTAAAATAGTCTGTATTATAGCTGAAAAAGTGAATCTAGAAAACATAAACTGGGAGTTAGAAGTTGATAAACTTTATGGATGCTTGGAAAGTTATCAAAATATCCTTATAAAAAGTGCCGAATTGATAGGCATGGGAGAAGGATGAATTTATACCTTTATATATGAAAATGCTAATTCTTCTGTTTCATGTATTTTAAATGCATCCGTCGTTATTGCCAAATGTCCGTCCTTTGAAAATGCAAATTTTGGATTGCTCAGGTATGGAGCGAACAAATCCGCTTTTTGCTTATTGATAATAGCATAAATGATGGCAGCTTCTCTTGGAACTGTGACTTTTAATTCGAAAGACATCGGGTGCACTTTACTATATATGCTTCCGATTTTATGAAGCTTGTCACTATGTAGTTGTAAATGTACGTAACAAGGACATTCTGTTTTGACAGATAGAGTGAATTTATAAGGAGAGGGCGCATTTTTAGGATTGCTTGGTAATTCTGTAACTGCAGACATGATTATACTTGGGGTTAAGTTTTTTATTTTTTAATAGGAACAAATTAGCACATCAGATTTTAAATTTCAATTTTTGAATTTACTATCTTCCGCAAGATGAAATTTATGAAAAGCGCGATGGATTACCGGTGCAAAAACAATGCCGATCACGACCAGGAACATGACGCCGCTGAATATGGCATAGCATCCTGCGAAAATTTTGGAGCCGTCGTTAGGCAGATCATCGACAGGGCCCATGCCCGATAGAATCATGGCTGCATTTTCAAAGGAAGATATCCATGGCAACTTTGCCAAACAGTGATAACCTAATATGCCGATGAAAAGTGCTACAATGATAATCACAAACCCGAACAAAAGATTTCGGGTCATTCTTCTTAAGAAAATTCTTCTATTTACTAAACGTTGATACCTGCTTTCATACATATTGAACAACCTTTGAACCAAAACAATCTCATCATTGTATTAAAAGACTTTTTTTAACAACCAAAGATTGTATATAACAAAGAAGCAAAGGGTGAAAACATGGCTGATCGCGCCCGCAACGCTTCTATGAAGCCAAAAACACTTGGAATGCAAGGATACATTGCGATCCTTTCCATTGTGTGCATTTTCGCCTATCTGATTTTGTATTATGCAATACCGGTCCTGCGTCCATTTTCTTTGTACCCGTTATATGCAGCTTTGGCAATCGGAGGAGGACCTTTGGTCGTCGACCTGCTGCGTAAAATCTTTTCTCTTGAGTTCGGGTCCGATTTGCTAGCGGGGATTTCGATTGTCACTTCTGTCATCCTTGGGCAATATTTGGCAGGGACTCTGGTCGTATTGATGCTATCTGGAGGGGAGGCTCTTGAAAATTATGCCATTCGAACTGCGTCAAAAGTATTGGAAGCTCTTGCAAAGCGAGCCCCAACTATTGCCCATCGCAAGAAAAAGGAAGAGATAGAAGAGATTTCCACGGAACAGATCTCCATAGGCGACATGATTTTAGTTTTTCCTCATGAGATCTGTCCTGTGGACGGAGAGGTGCTCGAAGGGCATGGAATCATGGATGAATCCTTTCTTACAGGGGAACCTTTTATGATTTCAAAAGCTCCCGGTTCGCAAGTTCTTTCAGGTGCGATCAATGGCGATGCTTCTCTGACGATCAAGGCTACCAAACTTGCAATCGATTCCCGGTACGCGAAGATCATGCAGGTCATGGAAGAATCGGAACAGAAACGTCCCCGCATGCGCAGATTGGCCGATCAATTGGGTGCTTGGTACACACCGGTTGCTGTTCTTATCGCGATCCTTGCCTGGATTTTTAGCGGAGAAGCGATCCGTTTTTTGGCTGTGCTTGTCATTGCAACCCCATGTCCGCTCTTAATCGCTATACCCGTAGCTATCATCGGAGGTATTTCTCTGTGTGCAAGCCGGGGGATTTTGATCAAGAATCCTATCGTTCTTGAACAGATCGATCAATGTAAGACGATGATCTTTGACAAGACCGGAACTCTGACTTATGGGAAGCCCGTTTTAATAGAACGAAATTATTATAATCAGGCAGATCCGAAAGAAATTCTAAAGATCGTCGCCAGTGTGGAAAGATATTCAAAACATCCGCTCGCGAGCGCGATTTTGGAAAAAGCTTCGGAAGAAAAAATCGAATTCGCGGATGTAAAACAGATCAACGAACCAAAAGGAGAAGGTCTGTATGGAAGAGTTAATGGACATGAAATTGTCATCACCAATCGTAAAAGTCTAAAAAAATTCGGTCTTGAGGAGCAAGAGTCTCTTTTGCCTCAAGGCATCGGGTTAGAATGTGTCATCCTTTTAGATGGAAAGCTTGCAGCTTACTTTCGTTTTCATGATGCTCCACGCAAAGAAAGTCAATCCTTCATCCAGCATTTGCGTCCGCGCCATGGATTCGAAAAAGTGATGATCGTCTCAGGGGATCGGGAAGAAGAAGTGCGCTATCTCGCCAATTCAGTGGGAGTGACAGAAGTTTATGCCGGGCAAAGCCCTGAGCAAAAAGTCGATATCGTATTCAAAGAAACACAGAAAGCAAAAACCGCTTTTTTAGGCGATGGGATCAATGATGCACCTGCTCTCGTCGCAGCAACGGTTGGAATCGCTTTTGGGCACAATAGCGATATCACTGCAGAAGCTGCAGGGGCTGTAGTGATGGAGAGTGCGTTGGTGAAGGTCGACGAGTTCCTACACATTAGCGAGCGGATGAAAAAAATCGCGCTCCAAAGCGCTTATGGAGGAATGATCCTTTCAATTGTCGGAATGATTGTTGCAGCATTTGGATATCTCCCTCCTGTAGCAGGCGCAATCAGCCAGGAGGTCATCGATGTCATTGTGATTTTAAATTCTCTAAGAACAATTCGTCGCCCTCCTCGTCTCAGCGATATCCCTTAACTTATTTTTCTAAAAATTAAACTTGCTGTTTACATTCTATTTTTTTAATTTGACCCTTTGTTTCTTTAACCAACCAACCTAGAAAAGGGAGGGTTTCATGAAGAAAATGCCTATAAAAGCATGGATAACCGGCGTTCTCATTGCAATGACAATGAACGCTCAGGCGATGACGACGAAAGGGAACCAAATTTTGGATAGCAAAGGGAATCCCGTTCAATTGAAAGGGGTGAACTGGTTTGGATTTAATAATGGGGACACGATGGTTGACGGCCTATGGCAGACGTCGAATTCCATAGCATGGGATTTCGCGACGGTCGTTTACCGGATGCAGCTCCTTGGCGTTAATGCGGTACGGCTTCCATTTAGTTTTAAGGATTTGTTAACAGAGGCTCCAAGAAGCTACTCAGGACAATGCACCATTCCGACTCAGTCTCAAATTCAGGCCAGCGTGACGGATCCTAATGTTCCCGTTCCTTCTGGTGCGACGATCCCTCCAATGGTAGCTCCTCCTGCAAGAACTGCAGGAATGTGCGATGATTATTTCCCCAATGACACTACCCTCAACCGATTTTTATGGGTTGTCAATTTCTTTGCTAAAAATGGGTTTTACGTCTTGATCGACAACCATTTTCGAGAAGACCAAACAGTGTTGGCAAGTCCACAGCAATGGGTGCAAGATTGGGTGCAACTGGTCACAGCGATTTCTAAAGATCCGGTTTCAAAAAGCATGCTGATGGTAGACCTTCTCAACGAACCGGACAACTTCGGTGTCCGATGGGAAGCTAGCGGCAGCACTCCGGCACTTACAGATTTATATCTTTCTGTGATGGATGCGTTATATCCGATCAATAATCAAATTCTGTTTTTTATCGAAGGATGCGGACAAGGTGGAATCGGCTGCAATTGGGGAGATGGATTTTGCACAGATCCCACACTCATCATGCAAAACGGCCTGAGCGATCCGAATCGTTTCTTCCAGACTCTTCTGACCAAGCCTTACCTCAACCAGGTGGTTATTTCCCCACACGTTTATCCGCCTACTGTGACCGGTCAGTCTACAAATTATTCTGGCTCTGGATTATGGAACCGGATGTCGGAGTCGTTTGGTTATTTGACACAGAAAGGGTATTGCAGCGGAACGACCCCATGCAAAGTATTCCCTGTGGCACTGGGAGAGTTCGGCTCGACATTCACAGATCCAAGAGATTTGCAATCGATGCCTGACATTGCTGCATATCTGAATAATACAGGCGGAGCAGCCGATGGCAAGCACACGGCGATTCCTCACTTTTTCTATTGGGCATGGAATGCGAACAGCGGCGATACAGGCGGACTGGTTGCCAACGATTGGCTGACCATCCAATGGAATAAAGTCGAGTACCTCACTACAATCGGACTCAAGCCTTGGTATGCAAGCAACACACCGCCTCCCCCTAATCAATTGGGAACGCTGTGCGTAAATGTATTGCCTGTCAGTGGACTGCCCAGCCAGTCTCTGCAGCCCATTACAGCAGGTCCGTATACATTCTCGGTGGCCAACTTCAATACTCCTGTATGCCAATCGGTAAATGCAGGAAGCTATACAGTCAAAGCGCCCGAGATTATTGCAGGCAGCAATAAATTTGATGCCACTGCGCAAACCGCTACTGTCACGACCGGTCAAACGACCAACGTCAATGTGACTTATGTTGCTACGCCCATCCCAACTACCGGTAATTTTACGGTCGGTGTGCAGCTTGGAACGCCTTGGCAAGGTTCTCCAGGCGGTGGTTACCAAAATGTGATCAATCTCTTTATCACAAATACAGGGACTCAGGCAGTAGCAGTTCCATGGAAAATGGCGGTGTTCAACTCCAATTTTACCAGCGTAACGGGATTTTGGAATTTGAACGTCAATTCTGTTTCCAACGGCACAATCAATGCCACTGCGTCGAGCAATTGGGAAGTATTGGAACCTAATTCGGGCAATACGATCAATGTTGGAATGATCGTATCTTCGTCTACGAATAACTTCATGCCGACTACAATTACAATCAATGGAGTTCCTTGCACCATCAAACTGCAATAAGAATTTCGGATTGTTTCTCTTTAAGGCGCTGTCTAAATAGACAGCGCCTTTTTTATATAGCATCTAATTGGAAACAGGGACGAGGCTGTCTAGCAGGGCCTGTTTGTCGAGCTTGGCGATCCAGGCTTCATGGTCTTGTTTTCCGTAAGCGACCCAGATGTATTTATCGTTTGCAATGTAACCGCAAGGGAAAACGACAAGGAGAGGTTTCCAATAGGGTTTGTAAACGGTTCCGGTGTAAAACCCTTTGCCTAAAATGGGCATAGGGCTGATGCTGGTAATGTGAAATGGGGGAGAGGCAGAGTATGTATAGGCCCCCATAAAATAATGAGCTATCGATTTGCCGCCGGATTGCACGGATGCAATATTTATGGAAGAATGAAAGAAGGCAAGATATTGTCCGTTGTCCAATAGTCCCTGAGTGCCGCCTCGCAATTCTCCCCAGTTCCAATCGAAAGAAGCTTCTGTGGAGAAAAGAGTCTGGCAAGCTTCTGCTCCAAAAATAGGAGACATAATTTTGTGCGGGACAATGCTATATACGAGAAGTAAATTTTTTTCGTATTCGAAAGGCGTCCAGTTTTTTTCACGTCTATCTTTGCTTTCTCCTTCGAATCGTGTCAGCCGCTCGATATTTTCAATATAAAAGTGTTCCCCATCAAAATCCACTTCTGCAATGCACATCCTGAATCCTCCTTTAGAGATCTTGGGATCCGGGTTATCGCTGTAAACAAGAAGAAGGTGGTCGTCAATTGTAATTAGACGGGCATCATCTACTCGCGGAGGGACTTGAGATCCATCTGTGCGGATATCGAGCAATTGCGGAGCCCCGATGGGATTCAATGCATCGTCTAGCCAAACTAATCCCATCATCGAAGTTAGGGAGGACATTTTTGGATCGATGACGACACGGAAACATAGCAACGGGAAGCCCCTCCAACGTATAATGGAAGGGTTGAACGCGTGAGGAAATCCTTTAATCTCGATCCTTTTTGTTTCCAGGACGAAATCTTGCGATAATGCTTCCAAGTCCAGAAGTTCAGCATGGATAGAAGAAATAGATAAAAAAAGAAGAGAGAAAAAATGGGATTTCATCATGGGTTTTCATTTTTTGTCTCTATGATCGATGTAACAGGGACCAAACTCTCTAAAAGAGCTTTTTTGTCGATTTTGGCAATCCAGATTTCGTAGTCCTGTTTTCCGTAGGCGATCCAGAGGTAGTTGTCGTCCGCAATCAATCCACATGGAAAGACTACCCGCAAAGGCTTCCATGTTTTATACGCAGGTCCATTGTAAAAATCTTTTCCGACAATAGGAGTTTTGCTGATTCGGGTGATTTCAAATGGCGGTTCAGCAGAAAATGTATATGCGCCCATAAAGTAATGAGCGATGTTTTTTCCTAAGGATTGTTTTGACTTCATGTATTTTGAAGAATGGAAAATGGAGAGGTATTCATTCCCGATTTTCAATGCAGGCGTGCCGCCTCTCAATTGGCCCCAAGGCCATTGCACGGAAGCCCATGAAGAAGCAATCGTTTCACATTTACCTTTTCCTAAAAGAGGACGGAAGATTCGATGAGGAATAGGACTATAAATCATCATTAAGTTGCCATTATAATCGAATGTGATCCAATTTTTTTCCCATCGCTGAGGATTTTCTCCTTCATAAGAAGTAAAACAAGAGGGATTGTTCGTGTGAAAATATTTCCCATCATGAATGACTTCAGCAACATACATTCTTCGAATGTCTCGGTCAAAAACTCCTTCCATCATTTCACTGAAACTAACATAGAGCCGGTCATCGATAGAAATCAGACGGGGATCTTGCAATTTGGAAACTTCGCATAGATGCCCGACTGGCATATTGAGCAATTGCGCAGGTCCCAATAGATTAAAATTTTCATCCATCCAGTTTAAGCCAATTTGATTCGTAGCGCCGGTTTTAAGATTACGGATGCGGAAGCCGAGCAAAATACCTCCATTCCAACGAGTGATCGTCGGATTGAAAGCCCCTGGACAGCATGTGATTTCAATTTTTTTTGTCTCGAGGACAAAAGGTTGTATCATTTTTTCAAGATCGGGATCATCGCTTTCAACAAAAGGAATATCCTCAGCCGCTTTATCCATGGCATTGAGTACATGGTATTCATAAGCCTCTTGAGGCAAATCATGTAGCTCTTGACAATCGGAGAAAAGAAGAGGTTCACAATTAAAAGAAGCGATGCCTAATAGGAAAAGAGGATTGAAATGTAGTTTCATAATGATCCATTCATGAAGAAGTTTAGGTTTTTAAAGTTATACCGAACGTGATTCAAAAATTGGCTTTGGGCTGCGCCGGCATCTTCATCTTTGCAGCCGCCTGCATCGGACATGTGCTTGCACATGCCCTGCTTCGGCGCCGGCATAGCCTGCTGCAAATCTATAGCGCCGGCATTGCCCAAAACCGATTTTTGAATCACGTTCGGTATAGCCTTAGGCCAAAATTCAAAAGGAAAAGCTTCGTAGAGTTTTTTCAGGTCGCATTCGAAAGGTTTTTCACCGCCTAAAATCAGTGCCTCTTCTAAAGAAGACGCAAATTGAAAATGGGGACGGTTGGTTCCAAAGTAATAATCAATGTATTTGAAGATGGATTCATTTTCAGTGATTCTTAGCAATCTGGCAGGAATACCATAAGCTTCAGCGATGACAATTCCATGCAGGGAACTGGAAATGACAAATTTGCTGTCCAGGATAGCTTCAATGACCTGATCCCAGGGTTCTGTTGGATACACGACATTGCTAAATTTTGTTTTCGGAAATAAATTGTTCTCTGAATAGTGGGGGATAATGATGAAATCGCGGGTTGGGTTCTCTTTTCTTGTGAATTCCGGGAAAAGGTAAGGAAAGAGAAGGCCGGGATCTCCATAAACATCCGGGCAGTCAATGTTAAAATTCTCTATTAAGAACTTGCGGGTTAATGGTCCTCGAACTGCTCTGACATCCAGCTTGTCAAAGCGATAATCCTTTTTATGAAGTGTTTTGCCATTGATCCCTGAACCCCAAATCACATCATTATCAGATGCAAAGTAGAAGATCGATCCAACAGCTAAGAGCTTTTTTTCTTTGGCCCCCATTTTGTTGTATGCGCGAACTGGTTCGCCGGTAATTCTTTCAACGATCTTCAGAGAGATGTAATCGCCAAAATTAACAAAAGGTCCTTCCTTCCAATAAAAAAGGGGAAGATCCGGCGAATGGTCTTCTTTCGCAAAACAGCATGTTGACATGCTGATCCATTGCAAAATAAACAAAAGCATCCATTTGCTATAAGCCGTTCGAGGTTCTGTTTTCATCGGTCCCGTAGTCATGCGCAAATCGAATAAATAAATTTACATCAATGGATAAAAAACCACAATAGATGATGATAAAAACTTGATTTTACATAAAATCCGCTCTTTAGAATGAGGGACTTATGCTGTCGACTTGACAAAATCCTGAAAACCGTATAAACAAAATTTTTGTGCATTCAAATATTTGAATTGAGGTATGTATGAAGTATATCTATGAGTTCATTGGAACTTTTTTTCTCGTTTTTACAGTCGGAATGACAATGGTCAGTCCAGGAGAGGCGGGCATGTGGGCGCCATTGGCGATCGGTTCCGTTCTTGCTGTCATGATTTTCGCATGCGGGCATGTGTCTGGCGGGCATCTAAACCCAGCTATTTCTCTTGCCGCATTCATGCGAGGTAAGTTGAAATTTGTGGATATGTGGCTGTATTGGCTTGCCCAATTCGCAGCTGCTGTCGTTGCAGCTTATTTCACGGTTTATTTTAAAGGCGCTCCTTCCAATATGCACATGGACCTGGATATGGGAAGAGTGATCGTCGCAGAATTCCTGTTTACCTTTGCTCTTTGCTATGTGATGTTGAATGTCGCTACTGCCAAAGAAACAAAAGGAAACTCCTATTATGGATTGGCAATCGGCTTTACAGTTCTCGCCGGTGCTTATGCCGTAGGAGCAACTTCTAGTGCAGCATTCAATCCAGCGGTTGCATTAAGCAACTCGATTCTGAATCTGACGGTGTGGCCTAATCTATGGTATTATTTCTTAGGCAGTTTCTGCGGCGCTGCTGTCGCAGCTTGGGTGTTCAATGTAGCCCATCCTAAAGAATAAGGACCTACGTACAATACATGGCAAGCCTTAAAGGCTTGCCATGTCATTTCAACTTTTTTCAAATCTATTGATTAATGCATAGTTGAATATCCGATGATCCCTAAAATCCCGACGATGATCAGATAGATCGCAATGACGTAGTTGAGAATTGCTGGGAAGATCAGGATTAAAATTCCGGCAACAAGCGAAAACACAGGAAATATAATTGGATGCATAGACATCTTTCTCCTTTTGGTTAAAATTAGGGTTCTATTTTTGGGTATATTTCATCTCGTTTTTTTAATGAAACGAATTTTCAAGTTTCTTCAAACATGTTTGCAAGTTAATCCCTTTTCCTAAAATGCCTTTGAAAAGATCTCCTTTTTGCGAAACGCGTTTGGGGATGTTTCGAATGGTGAACTGTTGGGGATCAAGACTGTGCTTGACCTCTTTCCAGAGAAGGGGTGTGGAAACGGTCGGATGGGTAGTTCCTCTGGCAGAATAAGCGCATACCATTGTTTGTCCTTTTTCGTTCTGCAAATAATCGATGTACACCTTTTTTTGCCTTTTTTTAGGGAGCCTTTCCAATGAAGTGGTATCCGGCAGTTTCTGATGAGCTATCGTCGCTATAAGATACGCGAATTGCCGCACCTGCTCAATGCTGTATTTTCCTTGCATGGGAATATAAATATGCAAGCCTGTTGCTCCTGACGTCTTGCAGAAATGAGGAATAGCAAGTTCCTCTAAAATTTCATGGATGACGTTGGCAGTATCGACGACAACGTCAAAGGAAATTTTCTCAGGATCAAGATCGAGAGCGAGATAATCGGGGCGATCGAGATGTTTGATCGATGTGTTGAAGGGGTGTAATTCGATCGATCCTAAATTAGCGACGTATAGTAGAGTATTGACATTCTGAACAAGAATGTAGGAAACCTTCTTTTTTTCATGTTGGATCGTCACAGTCTTCACAAAATTCGGAAGATGACTGCCTGCTTCTTTTTGATAGAACGCTTCTCCTTCGACTCCTTCCGGGTAGCGATGCATCACTAACGGTCGATCCTTCAAATAGGGGAGGATATGAGGGGCGATCTCGGCATAATATTCGATCAGCTCCCCTTTTGCGACCTTATCTTTTTTCCAATACAGTTTATCTTGGTTAGAGAGCTTGATCATCTTTCTCTGATCACTTCTTTTGCAGGTTTATCTGTCCTTAGACCTTTAAAAATAGGCATTCTCATATTCCCGTCATTCGTCCACTCTCTGAAAGCGACCTCGCAAACAAGCTTTGGCTTTACCCAGGTCGCCGGAGTGTTTGTTCGAGGCCTTTGAAAAAATGGACATGTTTTGCTGATGAGTTTTTGCAGTTTTTGATACACATCTTCCAATAGCTGTTCGTTGAACCCCCCGCCTACATGGCCTGTATAAACAAGGTTTCCTTTTTCATAAACCCCTGCCAATAAGGCTCCGAATTTTTTTCGACCTCCCTTCGGCTCGGTAAAACCGCCAATCACGACTTCTTGCCGCAATGTGGATTTGATTTTTACCCAATCCGAGCTGCGTCGAAATTGATAAGTACTGTCTGCTTTTTTGGCAATGATCCCTTCCAAGCCTAATTTTTTGGCCTTGTTAAAAAAAGCAATTCCCTTTTCGTTTATGTGATCGCTGTATTTGATGTGAGAAAGACCAGGAGTTTCTTGAAGGAGCTTTTTGAGGATCGATTTACGTTCGATCAAAGGGTGTTTGGCCAGGTCCCGCTTTCGATAGGAGAGAATATCGAAGACATAATAATAAGGAGTTCCTTCTTTCTTCCTTTGATAATTCTGCAACAGCTGAAATTGGGAGATCCCTTTTTTGTCTAGAATTGCGATTTCTCCATCGATGATGAAATCGCCGCGAATTTTTTTTAATTCAGCAATGATAGAGGGAAACAATCGGTTGAAAGACTGCCTTCCTCGAGAAACTAATTGGACATCTTTGTCTTTATAAGCAATCGCCCGGTATCCGTCCCATTTGATCTCAAATATCCATCCTTTTTTATCGAATGGTTTATCGACCAATTTAGTGAGCATTGGAGAGACTTTCACTTTAGAGGTAATTGCAAAACTCGTGCGCCCCATAAAATCACCCTTTTGCGCCATAGTTTTACAACTACCTCTTTAAGCTGCCCGGCGTTTCTTCGTCTTTTTCTTATGTTGCTCTAGACTGCCTTTGAGCAAAGACATGATGTCCTGGACCTTAGGGGATTTTGGAACTTCACCTTTTTTGACTTTAACTCTGTGTCCCTTTGCTCTTTGTTCGATGATTGCTTTGACTTCATCAGTATAGGTATCGGAATATGCTTCAGGGTCAAATGGTGTTGTCAGTTGATCGATCAACTCCAAAGCGATGTCGATCTCTTTTTTGGAAGGCGTGCTTTTCTCCGGAATATTCAGGCCTTTTGGATTGACGATTTCACTCTCATAGCGCAGTTGATTTAAGACCAAAATATTGTCGTGCGGTTTAATGACGCCCAAATGTTCATGATGTCGAAATACAAAATGTCCCACAGCTACTTTTTTCGATCTCTTTAATGCTTCTCGAAGCAAGATGTAAGCATTGACCGCCCCTTTTTCCGGCTCGAGGTAATAAGGGGTTTCGTAATACATCGTGTCGATTTGATTTTCGTCGGTAAAGTCCAGGATTTCGATCGATCTTGTCTTTTTCAGGTTTGCCTGTTCGAAATCTTCCTCGGTCAGAACGACATAATCGCCATCGGAATACTCGTATCCTTTGACGATGTCTTCCCAGGGGACTTCTTTGCCATCGGCCTTACAGACCCGAACGTATCTGATCTCAGAAAGATCCTTCTTGTGAAGCATTTTGAATTTCAATTCACGGCTGCGGCTTGCGGTGTACAAACGAACTGGAATGTGTATCAGCCCAAAACTGATGGCTCCTTTCCAAATCGAACGCATGATCTGCTCCAATGCCTCTAACGCTTTTTCTTCTTCCTACAGCAAATAGCAAGTACAAATCCAGCAATGACGCAGACGATCCCAACGATCATACTAGCTAAAACTGCAGAGTTGTACGCAGTGACTTTTTCTTGAGGTGTTCCTCCAAAAAATTTGATGATCGGGTTCCACCAGGGATTGTGAGTGAAAAAGTTTTTCATATCGTTCCCTAAACCAGTTGCTTCAGAGAACTGATGAATGTTATGGACCGCATAAATAATCAGGATAAAACCGATTACAACAAGGATCAAGCCGCTGATTCGCTTCACATTCCATTTCATCATGCACCTCCAGGCTTTTAAGCCAGTTCTACAAACAAAATGGAACTTTGTAAAGATTTTTTTAGTCGATTTTCACCGATTCGCGAGAAAAAAGCCGGGTGCGGAAGACTGCCAAAACGATAAAGGCCGCTGCAAGCATGGCCAAGCCTCCAACTGACATGGGCAATGTAGGATGGGCTCCGACAAGAGAGCCGGAAAAGAGGGGGCTGATCCCAAGTGCGATGGCGTTGACAGAGCTCAACATCCCCAAGGCTTCCCCTTGAACCTGCGAAGAGACCCCATTAGAAATAAGGGTAGTTGAAGTCGGTGCGACAAGGGCCACAAAATAACAGATAAAGGCCATGAGCAGCCAGATGCCAAGTGCAGAAGAGATACTGGGCATTGCTAAAATGGCAAGAGCTGTTAGAAGATTTCCTGCGAAGTAAAGCATTTGCGGCTTAAGAAATCTGGAAAGCGGACGGAGCATTAATCCTGTACTTAGCGCATAGTTGGCTCCGGCGACGGCGTAAAAAGTGCCGATTTGTACAGGGGAGAAGCTGAATGCAGATATCAAATAGACCGGGGCAAATTCATAAAAGAAAGACCAGGCAAAATTATGAAGAAAAGAGGTGAGAAGAATGGTCCTTAGCCCTTTAAAACTAAATGCTTTTTTCAGATGGGACAGCCCGGTATCCCAATGGATGCTTTGAGCCAGTCTTAGCGCGTTTGTCTCCTTGAAGAAGAACATAGCAAAGACCAGGTTCAGAGCCGTGGTCAGAGCAGCAAAAATAAAGGGGATATTGTATCCCCAAGAGGACAGCATCCCGCCAAAAAACGGACCTAAAGTAAAGCCTACCCCCAAGGCCATCCCATAAAGTCCAAAATTCTTTGCCTTTTCTTCCGGTTTACTCATGTCGGCGATTGCAGCCTGGACAATAGAAATATTGCCGGAAGCGGATCCTACGATGATCCTTGATGCGAGCAAAAGAATGATGTTGTTTAACATGACTCCAGCAAGTGCGGTGAGATAACCCAGACAAGCGATCGCAAGACTGATCCGTAAAGGACTTTTCCTTCCTTTGCGATCCGAAAGAGCTCCCCATATCGGTGCGCTGAAGAATTGGGAAATAGGCATGAGAGCAATCAAAAGACCGAGCCAAAACCCCCGCATTTCAGGCGAGGTCTGAGCCGGAAGGATTTCCAGGGAGGAATCAAACAGCATGGACGAAAATAGGGGATAGATCAGACCCACTCCCATGTTGTCGATAAACGCGACAAGAAGAGCGATGTAGAAAGAGGCTCTCATCGGATTTTTAGTCTGTAAGTTTTGTGTATCGACCATGATCGTCTAGATGAAAAGTGGATAGATTTTACTGGGTAGGTTCAATGTATGCAATGGAGAAGACGATTCTCGGTGATCATAGCAGCACATTTTTCCATTTTTTTGGTCAGCGAGCGAGCTTTTTTGCGATTTTAGCCACATGTTCCCCTTGGAACCGTGCGATCGCGAGTTCGTTTCCTGTCGGCATTCTGGCGCCATCGTCTCCAGCCATTGTGGACGCTCCATAAGGAGTACCTCCTGTGATTTCTTTCATGTTGGTCATTTCAGGACAGGAGTAAGGGACGCCGACGACGATCATCCCTAGGTGGAAAAGAGTGGTATGGAAGCTGGTAATTGTAGTTTCCTGGCCCCCGTGCTGGGTTCCTGTCGAAGTAAAAACACTGCCGATTTTTCCTACAAGGGAATTTTGTTTCCACAATTTTCCGGCAGCATCTAACAACGTACGCATTTGCGCGCACATATTTCCAAAACGGGTAGGTGTGCCAAAAATGATCGCATCGGCTTCAGGAAGCATAGAGATCTCGGCAAAAGGCACATCGGCAAAAGCCTTTTTTGCCTCAAGAGCCCCCATCTTCTTTAGGATATCTTCGGAAAGTGTCTCTTTTACCTGTAAAAGAGTGACTTGCGCGCCTTCCACTTTCTTAGCTCCTTCTGCAACGGCCTGCGCCATTTTGTAAATATGGCCGTACATACTGTAGAAAACGATGTGTATTTTCATCTCATCACTCTGAGTTAGGATTTGTTATAAAAATCAACTTATATATCAACATGTTGATAAAAATACAGTGGACTTTTGCACTTTTTTTTTATCTGCGAATTTCTTATGCTTTTTATTTTTTTATATGAGGTTGCACAATGACACTGCCTATTGGTTATGGAAAATGCTTGGAGTCCAAATATTTGCAAGCAGGTAAAGAAATTGCTCAATGTGTTAATGAAGGGAAATATGTCGAATTGACTCAAAAAATCAATAATACTTTTTTTGGCGGTTTTTCACTGGCGCCTAAAAGTTTATCCAAAATTGCTTCCATTCAGGTCCCGGTACATCCTCCGTACAGAGAAAGTATTGTCGGAGACAGAACCTATGTCGAGATTAGAAAAGGGATTTCTTTGGGAGGCATTGTAGGTTATATAGAAGGCATTCCTTTGATCGGCTCCGCAGTCTCTGCCGTTCATGCAATTGGACAAACGTATTGTGCGGCCATTTCTTATGTGCGCCTTTTGAAAGTTGTAGAGGATTTAAACGCTACAGAATATAGCGATTTTAATATTGGGAGAGGGCAGTGTTGCGCTAAAACAAACAAGGTATTCGATGCAGCCGTCGCCTTTACCGTGCATCAAAACCGCCTCGTTGGTTCTTTATTGGGGCTGGTCCCGCTTGTAAAACCAGTGATCAGAGTAGCTCAAATAATCATGTACCAATCACAAAAAGATTACATTAAAGTTTCTGCATAGACGATTATGGCAGTTCCCATCAGTGATAGAACTTCTTCAGAATCCAAATATCTGAAAGAAATTGTCCAACTCGTTCATGGCAACAGGTTTTTCGAAGTGACTCGAAAAATTAATAATACTTTTTTTGACGGTTGTCCATTGGCCCCTAAAAGTTTTGCCAGCATGGCTTCAATGAATGTTCCTGTACGTCCTCCTCGGGACTTAGGGAATAACGTAGTCTATGTCGAGATGAAAGAAAAAATTTCTTTAGGAGGGATCTTAGGCTTTATAGAAGGAGTTCCCTTAATAGGTTCCGCGATTGCCGCAGTCCATGCGATAGGCGAACTATATTGCACGATCATCTTTTATTTAAAACTTGACGATGTTGTACGACATTTCGATTACAGCGTTGAAAGGGAAGAAAAATTGGACAAGATTTTTGATACGGCTGTAGCTGCTACGATGCATCAAAACCGTCTCATCGGTTCTTTATTAGGACTTATCCCTCTTGTAAAGCCTGCTGTTAGGGCATCCCAAGGGATTCTCTTTCATTTATACCGAACGTGATTCCGGAGAACGGCCAAGAACTTTTAAAGTTTTGAAATGGGATTTCAGCGCCGCAAAAAAAGAAGAGTGATGGTGGTAAGGGATTCCAAATTCTTTTGCAGTCGATTGCACGATTGAAGAGATCTTGCGCAAATGAGTGTGGCAAATATGGGGAAAAAGATGGTGTTCTATTTGAAAATTTAGACCGCCAAAAAGAAATCCAACAAGCTTATTGTTCATAGCAAAGTTCGATGTAGTCGCAAGCTGGTGTTTGAAAAAACTGTTTTCTATTTTTCCACTTACATTCGGCAAAGGAAAGGCCACGTTTTCTACTATATGGGCAAGTTGGAAGATCGTTGTCATAATGATCCCGGCAGTTCCTAAAAAGGCAAGGTAACATAAAGCGACTTGCCACCAGGGAAAACTCAAATAGATAATCGGAAGGATGAGAAATAGAAAAAAATGCAAAACTTTAAATGTGATTAAAAGAAAAACATCTGTTTTCCCAGGGCTCTTTGGTTTTTCTTTGAAGATCTTGACGATCCTCTTCATGTCGGAAAAAAAGATCCAATGCATGAATTTCAGGCTGTATAAAAATGGCGCGTAAAAGTGCTGAAAACGATGGAACGGCCGATGAGGAGCTTTCGGACAGAGTCTTATCAGGATCGGAACGTCCAAATCCGCATCGTGTTCTGCGATATTCGTAAAAGTGTGGTGATCGACCGTATGTTCTTTTCTCCAATAAAATGAGCTGGCGCCAAACAAGTCCATGAACAGGCCTAAAACCGGATTGCCCCAAGAGAATGAGGTATAAGAACCATGCAAAGCATCATGGGCGATGTTCATTCCGCCAACAGAAATAAAAAATCCAAGGAGGATATACAGTCCAAAAACTCCTAATGCCCCTCCGAGTCCTTTGAGGATGGCGATATAGGTCAGGGCCATCAGACAGACAAAGAAAATGGTTTTAAAATACATCGAGAAATTGGCTTTGGGCGAGAGATTGCAATCTTTGAAATAATGATTTATTTTCTTTCTCAACGTAGAAATAAAATCGCAGGATTCATCTTTATGAAAAGAAACCTTTTTCAATTCAACATTCATGTTTGTTAATCTCTATACGTTGTTAATTTTTCAAAGATGCGAGAGGAGGGTCAAACTCCGTTAAATTTGCTGGAACCCGGCCTATTTGTCAAGGTTAATGGATCTTCTGCAGGTCCACTCAGTCCATGTCTTCCACCGCAGAAAAATTAGAGTATAACAAAATACTTTGAATATGACATAGGTTGATTTTCAATGTTTGAGATCTTTGGTGCAAGATGCGGGTTTTGGTAATCGGCGGGACCGGCTTTATAGGTCATCATGTTGCAGACCAATTGGTCGGACACGGCCATGAGGTAGCCGTCGTTTCAAGAGATCCGAAACGTGTACAGCACCCATCTTATTCACGATATCGAATTATTCTAAATGATTTGGTCCAAATGGAGCGATGGCTGCCGGCCGAGCTAGGTTGCACAGATGCGGTTGTTTATTGCACGGGCGCTACATTCAGATTGGGCAAACCTTCTCCGAATTTTTATTTCGCGAATGTAGAATTGACGAAACGTTTTTTTGATTTAGCAAGTCGGCATCCCGACATTAGAACAATCTATATTTCGTCGATGTCGACATTGTCTGGGACAAAAGATCCGGCCATTCAGCATCCATTATCTATTCTTCAGTCAGTAAAAGGGAAAAATCATTATGATGCGACCAAAATTATGGGTGAAGGGATCGCACGCAATTATGCGCAAAAAGGGATGGATGTGGTGATTGTGCATCCAGGCCTTGCGGTCGGTCCAAGATTGGATGCACGTTCCGATCTCTCCAGCTCGGAGATCATTTTAAAATTTTTGAATGGTAAAATGCCTGCTTTTGTCGAAAGCGGACATTCCTTTTGCGATGTCCGTGATGTTGCGAAGGGGATTATAGCTGCTTTAGAAAAAGGTCAAAGAGGCAAGCATTACGTGCTTGGCGGACACAATATGACCCTTTCGGGATTTTTTGAAAGCCTTTGCAAGTGTACAGGACGTCGCATCCCTGTAAAGATTCCGTATCGTGCAGCTCTTGCGATTTCTCATCTATTGCAGGTGCTGTCTTGCGCATCTTTCAAGACTTTCAAAAATCCCTTTCCTATAGGTATTGCGAAAAGCGCCAATCTATTCTATTTTGCAGATTCACACCCC
>DATIJE010000091.1:0-15151 GCA_035478995.1 Rhabdochlamydiaceae bacterium
TTGTTCACGCGCGTTTTAAACTATAAAGGCAACTCTCTCCAGACACGAAAATACACATATACTATATACAACTTCGAACCTCGTAAAGTTTCTCGGTTTAGGAAGTGTTCTATCCAGTAATTACTCGTTTTATCTGCCCTATATTAAACTAATTTTTTTAAAAAATGCAGCTATTTTTTATCTATGTGGGCTCTGTAGTTTAAAATATTTTCTATACCATAGAGTTTCGCAGAGCACACAGAGAGAAGGGCTTTTCGTTAACCATATTAAAAATTTAAGTATTAATTTGCTTATTTAGACTTTATTAAAGTTTACAATTAACTTTATTTATAATATAATTCTTATAATTAGTCTTTTTTAATATTAATATAAAGGTTTAAAGTATGACAAATCATATTTCTATTCTTCCCACTGAAATGCTAGCGTATCCATTTTCTTTTTTAGAACCTAAAGAATTAGCGCGCATAGCAAGAGTTTCAAAGGAGTGGTACAATGTTCAAGAAATCGAAGAGTTATGGAAACGGCATTGTCTCGACCACTTAGATAGTACAGAGCTATGCCAAGCTACTTGGAAAGATCAATTCAAAGTGATCCAAAATTGGATGCATGCAAAGGCGGAAAAGAAATCCTTTGATCCTTATGTAACTCCTTACGATGAAACTGAGAAATCTAATCTTTTAACAGTGTTAGAAGATGATACTGCTCTTACAGTTTATTTTGATAGTTCATTAGCGAAGTACGTTATTCATAATTTTTCAAACAATGAAATCATTCCTATCGATCATGCAGAACTCAAAGATAATAAAATCGTAACAACCACGATCCACAATAAGACTCTAGCTGTACTTACCGAACGCGGCAAAATTCTTTTCTTTGATCTTCCAAAAGGACAATATTTAAAGGAAATTACACCCCCTGAACAACCCGATCAGATATCCAAGGCACTAATAAAATGTACTGATCAAGAGGTCATTACAGCGTATAATAATGAAATTAAGATCTGGGATGCAAATACAGGTCTTTTAAACCAAACTATAGATACATCAAAATTAGGCACAATAAGGACCTTAAATTCAACATCCAATTTCATCATCTGTGGAATCAACGATGGAGCTCGCAAAACTGTTAGCATCCGCAAGAGCGATCATCAAATTTCACCAATTGAATGTCTATTTCTTAAATCAAATTGTATAGCTAATTCAGAATCCTACGTCGCAATGATCTATTCGGTTGAAAAAGGCGATGAAACGATTCATAAAATTAACATTTTTCTAGATACTGGAAAAAATTTAGAATTGATCTCTACTTTTGAAGCTTTAAATTCTCAAATTTCGAACGATATCGGTAGTGTTTATATCTATAAAAACTGGTTGCTAGCGAGTCGAGATGGCAAGTCAAATGTTTATGATATGAAAACAGGGAAACAGCTCTCAACTATTCAACACAACGAAAGTTGGATAGAATTTTGCTCGAATGCAACACAATTATTCACACGCACTGTAGTGAACGAGAATGGCCAACAAAAATATCAATGCACTCTCTATAATTTCAAACGGCCCGTAACAAACCTACATCCACCAATTAATCATTCTAAAGTCCCCTTGAAAATGAAAATGAAGAACATTCTTTCGAAGAAGTGCTCAATACAATAAGGAGATTTTAATATGACAAATAACATTAATCTACCAGTTGAAATTCTAGCGTATACATTTTCTTTTTTGGAACCTGAAGAATTAGCACGCATAGCAAGAGTATCAAAGGAGTGGAACGAAGTTCAAAAAATCGAAGAGTTATGGAAACGCCATTGTCTGGATCGTCTCAAAAATCTAAACAATGTAGAGCCTTATCAAAACTCTTGGAAAGAACATTTCAAAATTACCAATAATTGGATGCATGCAAAAGCGGAAAAGAATTCCTTCTCTTCTTATTGTAAAGATTGGGATCAATCTCATGGCTTCACAGTTTTAGAAGATAATACCCCTCTTGAAGTTTATTCTGAGAATGCTATGTCTTATGCCATCCGTGATTTTTTAACCGACCAAATCACTCCAATTGATCAGTACTTCCAAGATATGATCGTTTGCTCAACAATTCACAATAAGACTTGGGTTGCACTTACCAACCATGGAGAAATTTTGTTTTTTGATCTTTTAACGGGAAAATATTTAAATAAAATTACTCCCTCGGAAGAGCACATGAATCTATCACGGGCAAAAATAAAATGCACTGATCAAGAAGTAATTACAGCATATAATAAGGAAATTAAGATCTGGGATATAAATACTGGTCTTTTAAAAGAAACAATTAATCTTCCAGAATTAGGTGAAATACTGACCTTAACCTCGACACCAAATTTCTTTATCTGTACAACATACACTGGAAAATTCAATACTTTTAGTATTCGCAAGCGAGATCATGAAATATCAAAAATGGAAAATCTATTTTTTCCTTCTGCAGGTATAGCTGATTCGGACCCGTATGTCGCCATCATTTATCAAGAGGAAAAAGATGGTAAAACTATTAATAAAATTAAGATTTTTGAGGATACAGGAGAAAAACTAAACTTACTCCATACTCTTGAAACATTTAATCCTCAGACTACGGCTTATTCCGGTAGTGTTTATATCCATAAAAATTGGTTGTTAGCAAGTAAAGATGGAAAATTAAATGTTTATGATATTAAAACAGGAAAAACTCTTTTAACTATTCAACACAATAAGATATCTGTAGCGTTTTGCTCGAATACAACCCAATTATTCATGCAAACAGCACTAGGTAATCCTTTTGGCGAACAAGAATACCAATATACACTTTATAATTTCGAACGCCCCATAACCAACTTAAACGCACCGAAGAAGTTCATCATACAATAAGAAAAAAAGACTCTAAGCTCGCGAAGCTGCGGAAAGAAGAGCATTGGCGTGGTCCAATGCGATCAGTTTATCGTTTTCCATTACAAACACTTCGTGTGGGTGGATGATCTCGCATAGATTTTTCAGGCTTTCGCATTTTAGGACGATGAAGTCCACTTCTGCTAAAGAGGATAAAAGTAGGACGAATTCCTCATCTGGATCGTTGTCCTTTACATATACGATCAACTTTTGTTCATCATCACGGGAAGATAGTCTGCGGATGCTTTTAAAAAGAGCAGTGTTCATGCCGTTTGCGCTATCCAGACCGAGCACAGAATAACGCTTTTCGTTAAGGGCCTGTTGCAGGGCAAAAAGATGTTCTTCATCGAAAATCTTGTTGTCGACATCGAATTCAAGGAGTCGCACGGCCATTTCTGAGAGATTGATCCGCGCACAGCCCAAACGCTCGATGGCCATTCCTGCAGCGATATTGGCAAGCTGGGCGCCATACTTGATGTCCAAGCCGTTTGCCATGGCCGCACTGATCATGGCAAGGACCGTATCGCCAGCGCCTGTTACGTCTTTGACTTCTTTCAATCTGACCGGAAAATCAAAGCGCTGACCTTCTCTGCTAAATAGGGAAATGCCGGACTCTGAACGGGTAATGAGCAATAGGTCTACATTGCAATTCTGTAGGATCGTTCTTGCGACTTCATCAAGGGAAGCTTCTACGGGCAGCTTGGAAGCGGTATAGGCTTCGGCGAGATTGGGTTTAAGGACGGTTGCTCCGTGATATTTCGAAAAATCATCCCCTTTTGGATCCACAATTACAGGGATGTCCTTTTCCTTGGCAGATTCGATGATGGCGGTCAAAAGAGATCTAGATAAAAACCCTTTTCCATAATCAGAAATCGCCACTATTTGCACTGTCTCCAATAAAAAAGGCAATTTTTGGATGATGGTCTGTTCCAAGTTCTCAGGAATAGCGGATATCGCTTCAAAATCCACTCTCAAAACTTGCTGGGCATCCGCGATGAACCGATTCTTTACAGGAGTTTTAAATCCGTTCTGCACGATGATCCCGCTAGTGTCGACTCCTTCACTGTCCAGAGAATTACGCAACTGTTCTCCAGCCGCGTCGTTTCCGATCCGTCCGAGCGCACTGACTTTTGTTCCTAGAGAAATCAGGTTCAATACGACGTTGCCTGCTCCACCAGGGCGGCTTTCTTCTTTGAGGGCATGCAATACAGAGACGGGAGCTTCTGGAGAAATCCGCTTCACCTTGCCCGTGGTATAAGTATCGAGCATAAAGTCTCCGACGACCAATGCTCTGACGGGACTGAACCGGCTCAACATTCCTATTAATTTCACCAATTTTACCATCGCTCTGCCTTTAAGAGATGATTCCGGACATAATCCACAACGCCTTCTTCGACGTTAAATTGAAGATTTGGAACTGGAGATCCATATTCGTGGGTTGTGCAATATTTAGTCATGTCTGCGCATGTATAATTTTGATACTGTTTTGCAAGATCTGCGGGCATGTCCATGTATTCGATCTGTGCTGGTTTGTCCAATGCTTTGTACAATGAGCTGGCAAGGTGGTTCCAAGTCGTTGCTTCCCCGCTTCCAATGTTATATATTCCAGTATGATTATTCGTTAAAAAATCACAAGTCATCTTTGCGACATCTTTGACATAAATAAAATCGCGCTGCTGGCCGCCGTCTGGAAACCGTTCAGGTTCTGTGGACTTGAACAACTTGATCGGCTGGCTGTCAGAAGCGGAAGGAAATTTTTGATACACAAAGGAAGACATTCTTCCTTTGTGAGATTCATTTGGACCGAATACATTGAAATATTTAAGCCCTGTCACTTGATCGAGGATTCCATGGTGCTTTGCCCACATATCGAAAAGATGTTTAGAATACCCATACAAATTCAACGGCTGAAGTTCATCTAAAAGATCGTGATGGTCGGAAAAGCCAAGTCTTCCGTCTCCGTATGTCGCTGCGCTGGAAGCATAGATGAACCGATATCCATGTTTTAAAGCATATTCCGCAAGTTTGACAGTGTACCTATAATTGTTTTCCATGAGATAGTCGCCGTCCATTTCAAGGGTATCGGAACAGGCGCCTAGATGAATAAATGCCGAGATCTCATTTTGTTTTCCTTGAAGCCATTCGAAAAGAGCGTGTTTTGAAATGAAATCCGCAAAATTTTTGTTGAGCAGATTTTTCCATTTCTGTGTCTTCTTGATATCATCGACTAAAAGAAGATTGGTCACACCTTGATCGTTGAGATGGCGAACGACTGCAGATCCTATAAATCCGGCAGCTCCTGTGATGATGATTGTTTTATTTTTAATTGCATTCATACCAGTTTCCTTCTTGACGACGAATAAAATTGACTTTGAAAAATTCGCTATTTTCCAATGAGGGAGATCTCATCTCACCCAAGCAGAAAAATGCGGTTCCGCTTCCTGTCATGACAACTGTTGTGAATCCCAAATCCAAAAGACGTTTTTTCATATCAGAAAGAGAGGGAAGCAATTGAAAGGCCGACCGTTCCAAATCATTAAAATAACAAGGAGTTCCTTTCAAAAAAGTCTGTAAAGCATCATGGGGATCGAGGCTAGAGGAATCTTGTTCCTGATAGTTCTCGTAAACGAGCTTAGTAGACAGTCCTTCTTTAGGCTTGGCGATCCATAGCGATGTTTCTTGGAGAGGCTCGACGTTTTCAAGAATCTCCCCTCGTCCCCTGCAAAAAGCGGTTCCGTTCGAGAAAAAAAAAGGAACATCGGACCCCAATTCGCTAGACCATTTTATCAATTCATTGATGGTTGCCGGATGACCGGCCAGTTGATTAAAAGCCCAAAGGGCTGATGCAGCATTTCCGCTTCCTCCGCCAAGACCTGCTTGCATGGGAACACATTTTGTTAGATGAACGTTATAAAATTGGCGGATTCCGGTCTTTGAGCGGAATAGTTCTCTTGCTTTGATGACAAGGTTAGACGTTGTGGCAAGACTTTCGTCGGAACACGTAAAACGGTCTCGTTCTGACAATGCGACATGCACAGCATCTCCCAGGTCGATTGTCTGGAACAATGAGGCAATCTCATGGTATCCATCCTCACGCTTTCTCAAAACCCTAAAAAACAGATTGAGTTTAGAAGGTGAAAATAGCCTTACGGACTGCGAGAGACTGCCCATCGTGTTGCTCTGCTTTCTCTGATTATTCAGACTTCTCTTCAACTGGAGCAGGAGCTGGTGCTTGCGGCTCTTCAATTGGCACTTTTCCTTCAGCTACCACTTTAAGAACAAAGGTTGCAGGCACCCCTTCTTTGAGTTTTAAACTCAGGTCGTAGGACCCCAAAGATTTAATCGGTTGGGCTAAAACCACATTCCGCTTTTCCAGCTGAACGCCTTGTTCTCCAAAAAGACGCGCGATGTCAATAGCCGATACAGACCCATACATATGCCCTTCGGGATCAACTTTTACTTCGATGACCAAAGTCGTTCCGTTGATCTTCTCAGACAGCTCTTCGGCATCTTTTTTATCTACCGATGCTTTCTTGGCACGCTCTTCTTTGAGTTTTGTCTGCATGCGAAGCGTATGTTTGTCAACGACAACTGCTTTTTTTTGAGGAAGCAAAAAATTGCGTGCATAACCAGGCTTTACGCTTACGACATCGCCGCTGCGGCCTAGATCATCGACATCTTCTATTAATAACAATTGATTTTTCATTTTATTATTTCCCCTCGAATTAATCTTGCGCAACAAAAGGCAGAAGGGCCATATGCCTTGCTTTTTTGATCGCCTTGGCGAGCTGTTTTTGATGGTAGAAAGAGACTCCAGTAATGCGGCGCGGTATGATCTTGCCACGTTCTGTAATAAATTGGGACAAAGTATTGATATCTTTGTAGTCGATATGGCGAATGCCTGCTGCTGTAAAAGGGCATTGCTTCCGTTTTTTTACAAAAATTCCTTCAAGAGGACCTTTTCTAAATGTAGTGGACATAGTTCCTCACTGCTCTATTAAGGATTTAAATTCTAATTTTTCAGGGACGCTGTCTGTTCTCATCGTCATAAAGCGGATCAGATCTTCATTGAGATGATAGTCTTTCCAAAGATCGGTAATAACGGATGTAGGCACATTGAAATAGATGACATAGTAGTATCCTTCTCGACGGCCATTGATCTCGTACGCCAATTTTCTTCGGCCTTGCTCAAATAATTTAAGAACTTCTCCATCGCGTTCGGAAATACTGGATGTGATTCTCTCCAGCGCCTTTTGACGCGCATCCTCGCTTAAAGTAGCACTTAAAATGTACATCCCTTCGTAAAGATGTTTTTTTTGTTTTGACATTTCTTGTCTCCTTGACTTGATACCAAAAAATCAAAAATAACTTTGGTATTACTCTTGTTTCTTTTCCTTGTTTAATTCTCCCTGAGGGGGTTCCAGTTTTTGCTGCGATGCCGCTTTAATTCCTACAGTAATCCATTGCTCAATCATGGAGATGGTTTGATCGACCACTTCGGTCAATGCGCTTGTCTCCTCGGCAGTGAATTTCGTCAGGACATATTCAGCGAGCTCCACAGGATGAGGTTCTCCAATGCCGATTCGCAATCTCGGATATTCTTGCGTTCCCAGGTGCTCTTCCACGCTTTTCAAACCATTATGGCCTCCGGCACTTCCATTGGCCCTGATGCGTAATTTTCCAAACGGCAAATTCACATCATCAGAGACGACCAAAATGTTCTCCAACGCGATTTTAAAATAATCCACACACAATTTTACAGCCTGTCCGCTGCTGTTCATATACGTCATCGGCAATAGTAAAATGACTTTATGATCATTTACTCGGCCTTGGGCTATTTCCCCGCTTACAATTGCTGCCTGTCGGAAAGGCAACCCTTTTTTTTCAGCAAATGTCTGTACAACACGAAAACCGGCATTATGACGGGTCAGTTCGTAGGCCTTTCCGGGATTGCCTAAGCCCACGATCAGACGTATTTGATTTTCTTCAGCCACAGTGCATCTATCGTTTAGCGATTACAACCACAACCTCTTCCATAGGAGCCAATGGCTTCACTCCTTCGGGAATAATGAGATCTGACAAACGTTTGGATTGTCTGATTCCAAGTTCCCTGACATCTACCTGAAATTCTGCAGGCATATTGCTTGGCAGGCATTTCACTTTGACAGTTCGGATGACTTGGCGCAAAAAACCGCCTAATTTAATGCCGATGCAATCGACGATCCCAATACATTGGATCGGAACTTTTACTTCGACGGGAACAGTGTCGATCAATTCTTCAAAATCTAGATGGGTGACATTGTACGTCGTCAAATGATATTGAATATCTTTAATGATGGCTGTGCGTTCTTTGCCATCTACAATCAAAGTCAATTTAGTGGTTGGAAGACGGCCGGGTTTCATTTGCCGCAATAATGTCGAAAATTCAGTCCCATCGACAACGATAAGCTCGCATGGGCGGCCTGGCGAATATAGGATTGCGGGGATATCGCCCTTGCGGCGAATTTCTTTTACTTCGACTTTTTTCGTCCCCGTACGCTTGGTCACGGTAAGTTTCATGTTTCTTTCTCCCTAAAGGAATAATAATAATTTATTTCTAATTAGTTTTCGTCCGTTTCAATAACAAGGACAAAACAACTAGTATACAAATTCTATGGACGGCTGAACAGGGAGGAAATGGATTTGGCGCCGACAATGGAGTCGATCGCCTTCGCAAAAAGACTGGCAACAGAAACGATTTGCACCCGACTATAGTCAATTTCATCGGTCAAGGGAACCGTATTGCTGATCAATATCTTTTCAATCGCACTTTCCTCAAACGCTGAACCAATCAGCAATCCATGTGTAACGGCCGCGCATATGCGCTTGGCCCCTGCATGTTTGCAGACCATTGCTGCTGTTTTCAACGTCCCGCCAGTCGAGCACATATCATCAATGAGGAGAACATCTCTTTCGTCCACCTCTCCGATGAGAGCATTCATCTCGACTTTCTTTGCATTTACTCGACGCTTATCAACAATTGCTAGATCGACTTTCAGGCTTTCTGAAAATGCCCGTGCTAACTTGATGCTGCCAAGATCGGGAGCGACTACGACCGGTTTGTCCAATTTCCATTCCCGTACTGCTTCGACAAGCAGCGGACGGGCATAAAGATTGTCGACAGGAATGTCAAAAAAACCCTGGATTTGCTCGGCATGCAAATCCATTGTCAAAACCCGCGTCACACCGGCTTTTTCAAGCAGGTCCGCCACCAGTTTTGCCGTGATCGGTTCTCTTCCCTTGCCTCGGCGATCCTGTCTGGCATACCCAAAATATGGAATGACAGCCACGATCGATCGAGCAGAAGCACGTTTCAAAGCGTCAACTAAAATCAACAATTCCATGAGATAGAAGTTAGGATGTCGTGCGACACTTTGCAGGACAAAAACATCCTTACCACGGACGCTCTCTAAAACTTGAACGCCTATCTCGCCATCTGGAAATGTTTCAATAAGAACTTTACCTAATTGCACTCCCATAAAATCTGCAATTTGCTGCGATAGCTCCGGATGAGAAGTACCTGCAAAAAGCATGAATGAATTTTCGGGCTGCATTAGTTATATATCTCTATAATTCAATTTGGGGTGGAAGGATTCGAACCTCCGCATGGCGGTACCAAAAACCGCTGCCTTACCGCTTGGCGACACCCCAGCAATTTTTTCGCAATAATATGCATGAATGCTAAAGATCCTTTGATTTAAATGCAACTTGAAATCCTTGCATTCAAGTTCTCTAATCGTCGAAATTATTAATGAATTTTTTAAAGCGGCGGGAGGCCTGATAGTGTTCGATCACGGGAGGCTCTTGCTGCTTTAGATCATGCGGATGGTCAAAAATCCGGGCATAAGACAAGGGCAACGGTCTGATTACGGCCGAGTGTTTTTTTAACGCGATCGCGTCGCGCAGTGCGACTTGGTCCCAGAATTCTTCTTTTCTTGTTTCGCAAGTCAAGGCCTTGCGGCACTCTTCTGCCCACGCTTCCAAAATAGCAACGCCCTCTTCAGAATAGTTGGCAAAGACAGTTGAAGAGATCACTTTAGAAGGATGAGCATCATCGCATTCCTCGTTGATCCTGGTCGCAAAGTCTGATGAAAAGACAGGAATGCATTCCGGCTGTCTTACAAACATGCCGTCGGCATCAACCCACAAAACAGGCCGCTGCAACTGTTTGATTTTTTGAAGAATAAAAAATGGTTTATAAGCGCAATTCAATTCCCACGACCCGAACGAATCCACCCCTTCTATGCTTTGCTCGAGCCCGAAGCGATTGCATGACTCGATTAAATTCTGGACTTCCATCTGATAAAACGTATGTTTGGTGTAAAAGGAGATCACTACAGGAAAATTGTGCATTTAAAAAAATTTATTAACATTATGGCTTCTTAATTACCAGTATCGTATATGGGAATTTTAAAATTAGTAAAGATATTCCATGTATATCGTCCACATTGTTTCAGAATTTGCACCTATCGCAAAAGTCGGAGGCCTTGGCGACGTCATCTATGGACTGTCCAAAGAAACGAGCAAGCATAAGCACAAAGTCGAAATCATTATCCCAAAATATGACTGCATTGATTACGGACGTCTGACACATTTAAAAGTTGAAAATCGGGAGCTCTGGTCTTTTGAAGGTCATGGCCGTTACAACAATACAATCTGGTCTGCAGAGGTTGATAATCTAAAAGTCACATTTATCGAGCCTCATCATCCAAATTTTTATTTTAGCCGGGGAATTATTTATGGCTGTCCGGATGACTGTGACCGGTTTGCCTATTTTTCACGTGCAGCCCTCGAGTACCTCTATAAATCTGAAAAATGGCCCGATGCCATTCATATCCATGATTGGCCCACCTCTCTCGTTGCCCTGCTCTATAAAGAAATGTATATTCCTTTAGGAATGCGTGTGGGAGGTATCCTGCTTACGATCCATAATCTTGAGCATCAAGGGCGTTGCCCTGTGAACGTTCTCAATCAGGTGGGATTGAAGGGAGAAGATTATCTAGATCCTGAGAAAATGCAGGATTCGACCTATCCTGATCTGATCAATCTTTTGAAAGGAGGAATTGAATATTCCGACGCTATAAATACGGTCTCTCCTACTTATCTGAAGGAAATCCAGACTCTTTCCGGCGGGTTCGGATTGGATGACGCCCTTAAAAGGAACCAAAAAAAATTAACTGCGATTCTGAATGGAATCGATGAGACCTACTGGAATCCTCAGACAGATCCCCATCTTGTCGCCCACTATTCTACCAAAAAAGTGAATACAACTGATAAATTTACAAAAATCTTAAAAGCAAAAGCTGAAAATAAACGGCAGCTGCGCACCCATTTTGGCTTAAAAGAAGAAAAAGCCCCGATCATCGGTTCCGTTACACGCCTTGTGCTGCAAAAAGGGACTGATCTGATCAAACATGCATTGGAAAGAACTCTAGAAAAAGGAGGACAATTTATTTTGCTCGGTTCTAGTCCAAGCATCGAACAGGAAAAGCCTTTTGAGGAATTGCATAAAAAACTGACCAAAAATAAAAACGTTGCTATTTGCCTGGATCAAAATGAAGCATTGGCCCATTTGATTTTCGCCGGATCGGACATGTTCATCATCCCTTCTATTTTCGAACCTTGCGGCCTGACACAATTGATCGCTTTGCGTTATGGAACCGTTCCTATCGTGCGTATGACTGGCGGCCTTGCAGACACGGTCTTCGACATCGATACTTCACATCGTCCGGAAAATGTGCGAAATGGTTTTACTTTTGAGTCTGCAGATACACTGGGAGTGAATGAAGCCCTTGATCGAGCTTTGCATTGCTGGTCCAAGGATCAGAAAAAATGGCACAAGATCATGCGTCAGGGCATGAATGTAGACTTTAGCTGGTCTCAGGAAGCTCCAAAGTACTTTGCCATCTATAAGCAGCTATCTCTTTCGAATTAAAGAGGGAGTTTTGCAACTGCCTCTAAAGCCTATCGAGAGCTTTTCTAAGATAATTTCGATTCGCATAGATGTATTCGACGCCTGAATAGATCGTATAGGCAGCGGCGACAACCACACTGTATAAACTGATGATGCGCAAATATTCCAAATCGATGTACCCCAGAGAATAAGGGATCATCAAGATCAAAATAAAAAATGCTGTTATCGCTTGAATGACTGCTTTGATTTTCCCCGACAGCCTGGCTGCCAAGGCAACCCCGCGCAGGGCGCAGACGGTGCGAAGCGTGCTGATGATTGTATCGCGATACAAAAAGACAAATACCAGTAATAAAGGCAACTTGATCAAACCTTGAGTGAAGGTCAGGAACACCGAAAGCCTGAATATACTGTCCGCCATAGGATCGAGGATTTTACCCAAATCGGTGACCTGATTTTTCTTGCGGGCCAAAAAGCCATCGAAAAGATCGGAAAGTTCTGAAAGTCCCAGCAACACGATCAACACATAAGGAAGAACGATCAAGCTGATCCCAAAACTTTCATGGTACAGATAGACGACCAAGAAAATAGGACTCATCAGAATGCGGGCAAGAGTGAGATATAAAGCAATGCTCAAAAGAGAAACTCCTGTCGGTTTTAGAATAATCTAAATGTTTCTAGAGATTTCGAGCAATAGAAAGAGATGGCGCAATTTTTGTTTCTTGCAAAGCTAGCTGTCCGCAAGCTGCTGCGATGTCCTTTCCTTTAGTATAACGCCAAGTTGTCACAATCCCTGCTTCGGATAAAATCTCACGAAAATTCTCGATGTGTTCCTTATCTGGGCGCCTCAGTTTCAATCCCATGACAGGATTATACGGGATCAAATTCACAGTGCACTGCTGGTTAGCGAGCAAAGAGGCCAACTCTTTTGCGTGTTCAGTCCGGTCGTTGATGCCGGCAATAAGTGTGTATTCGTATGTGATGTCTCTTCCTGTTTTATCAGCAAAAAAGAGCATGCTCGAAAGAATTTCATCCAATCCGTATTTGCGGGCATAGGGAATAATTTTTTGCATGATCCTTTGGTTCGGGGCATGATGAGATAAAACCAGATTCACTTTCAGCCCTTCTTCTGCAAGCCTTCTGATCCCGCTGACGATACCTACAGTTGAAATCGTAATCCTTCTTTGGGAAAAGCCTAACCGGTTAGGGTCGGTGAGAAAGCGGACAGATTTGATTACAGCTTCATAATTCTCGAAAGGTTCACCCATTCCCATATAAACGATGTGTGAAACTCTTTCATTTTTTTCTTTTAACCATTTGTCGATCTGATACACTTGTTCGACAATTTCTGCTGCTGTCAAATTACGGATGAGCCCCTCTTTTCCGGAAGCACAAAAAGCACAATGCGCAGGACAGCCGACCTGAGATGAAACACACACAGTTCGACGCGAGTCTGAATAGATCAGCACGGATTCTACAAGCTTACCATCCGATAATTTCCATAAAAATTTTACTGTCTCTTTATCGCTGGAAACTTGGGTGCGTTCGAGCTTTAAAGCGGATACAGTAAAATCCTCTGATAATTTTGAACGGAGATCTTTATTCAGATCGGTCATGGATTCCCATTCAGAACACCCTTTTTGATAAACCCATTTTAAAATTTGGGATGCCCGAAATGGTTTTTCGCCATGTTCGACAAACCAAGCTTTGAGCTCATCTTCCGTCAAGCCGTGCACTTCAAGCATATTGATCGCCTTTAAAGAAAAAATTTGCCTGCAATTTTATCAATTCTCAGCATTTTCAGACATAAGATTAATATCGGGCATTATACCCAAGTAAATTCGAAAATTGGTTTTTGACTGCGCCAGCATTCCCATCTTTGCCCCCTCCTGCATCGGACATGTGTTTGCACATGCCCTGCTTCGGCGCCGCTTCGCTGGTGCAAATCTGTGGCGCTAGCTGTGTCAAAATTCCAAATTTTCGAACTTACTTGGGTATGCTTTTCCAAAATGCGCTTTTAATGCTCTTGATCCACCAGCGGAACAGGCGAAGATGGTTTTGAGCTGCCCACCAGATCACTGCCTTGCTCAGTCCAAAATGCCTGCAAATGATCAGGAGCGTTTCCCAAAACTGTTGAATGATTTTTTTAGGCGAAGGGCGGCGGTATTCATAATCTGTGAGAATCCGACGCATAAAAGTCACTTTCATGGAAGGGTTTAAGAAAAAACGGCAAATCATGTCCTGACCTCCCTGAATCTCAAAGCCAGTATTGAATTTTCCAATGGAAATCAAGGCCTCTTTCCGAAACCAATAAGCCTGCAAACTGGCGGAGAGCCTGCTCCCTTTCAGCTCCTCTAAAGTGGTATTTTGCAAGATGATTTGCGGAGGAGAAAAGCTATGTCTGATGATGCTGCCGCAACAAACCAGGTCAGGCTGTTGCTGCTGCTCGATAAATTCCCTTACAAACGAAAACGCATGCCTTGAAATGTAGAATTCCCCCGGCATGAGAAAGTGCATGTATGGCCCTTGCGCTAAAGAAATTCCTTTATTCATCATCGAATAAAGATTTAAATCCAATGCATGGTAAATTCTGGAAATAATTGTCTTGTAGGCATCAAAAATTTCAAGTGAATGTTCCTGCACCTGTCCATCGATCACGATCACTTCAAAAGGGTGGAAGGACTGGGCCGCAATGCTGTCCATTGTCAAGGACACCATGTGCGCATTCCGATCAGTGATCACTACCACAACCGTAAAAAACGGCAAGCTTTCTTGTTGTTCTGATTCCATGTCGATTATTATAGTGTTCTTTTTAAATTTTTCTAAAACTTTAATTAAAGGCCGAAATAGACATGTCGGGTAACTGGCGTTCCCCGCGACCCTTTTGAGCTTCAATCCGCTTCGTCAAATCGAGTCCTCGTCGGGAGACTGTGCACAGCACTAGCCTCCTCGCCTTTCAGGCTCTCCTGCGGTTCAATTTTACTTTGCGCCTTGAATCCATCGGCTGCAATGCGCGTTCCTTCCCAAACCTGTCGGTTCGGGCCCCTTCCACGTCGCATCGCAGGGCCCAACATATTTTATGAAAAGGGCTTCAGTCGCCCGACATGTCTATTTTGGCCCTAATTCATCTTTTAAAATTGTCTTTCATATCTAATGATTCCAAACTCTACTTGATGAAATTGTAGGTACGAAATAAACTATTGGCATGATCACATTCCAACAACTCATCCACCGTCTAATCACGTTTTGGGAAAACCATGGCTGCGTGTTCCATCAAGGACACGATCTTGAAGTAGGAGCAGGAACATTC
>DATIJE010000092.1:0-13210 GCA_035478995.1 Rhabdochlamydiaceae bacterium
GAGTAGGCCGGCATACTGAGACGATGGAACTTCAGGTCGTATATCAAGGATTGTATCATTGCGACACGTACGGGGAGTCCCCAGTATGGGTCCGACCTTTGCACATGTTTTTAGAAATGATAGATAACGAAGGGTCATCGACATCTCGTTTTATCCGCATCGACTAGAATTTCTTTTTCTGCTATTCTTTCCCTCGAAAACAGCCCTAAATTCTTTAAACGGAGGAAAACAATGGCCTTTACCACTACAATTCATCATAGTGCAGGAAAAACTATAAGAACAACGACATTCCATAAAACTGCTTTTCAGCCCGATGCAAAGATGGATATGTCCGACACAGATTGCAAGGTTGCAAAAGCTTGTGTATCACCATCGGGAGCTCTAGGGTATGTGGCACTAGCAGGAGCAGTTATTAAAGCTCCAAAAATTTTTCTACCTGTGACCGCGTCCGTAGGTTTCTTGGTGGGGGGAACCTATTTTATGATGCAAAAATTTGCTGATTTGTTTGCAGCGCTAGGTGATTTTGAGAATCAAAAATTAAAATATCACCGTTCTCCATAAGAAAATAATTTTCAAGTTGGAGAGTTTGAGGAAGAAGCTCTATTAGCGCAGATGAAGACTTTCAATAATTCCTTCTTTAATATAGACTAAATTCCTATTTCAAAAACGAAATTGATGATGCTATGGAGTGGGAAATCCTGGATACGGGCGTAGCGGGCGCTGACGCGATCATGCGCAAAGACGCAGAATTATTAGATTCCCTTTCTTCCCGTTCGATGCCTATTTTGCATTTTTATCAGTGGCAGAGAGATAGCGCGACTTATGGATATTTCGTACAGCCAGACGAATTCTTGGATTTGGAGAAAGTGAAGGAGTGCGGTCTTGACCTTGCAAAGAGGCCGACAGGAGGCGGGATTGTATTTCACGCTTGGGATTTAGCGTTTTCTGTACTGGTTCCCTCAAACTGTCCTCTTTTTTCCATGAACTCCCTGGAGAATTATGCATTGGTCAATCGCGCCGTTTTGCGCGCGGTGCACACATTTTTAAAAGAGCGCACGGATCTCCAATTGACACCTGTCGATAGCCCGGAGCTTGACTCCGATTGTCGCAGGTTCTGCATGGCCAAGCCGACCAAATACGACGTCATGCTTGGAGAGCGCAAAATCGCAGGCGCAGCGCAGAGAAAGCAAAAAGGGGGATTTTTGCATCAGGGGACCATTGCACTGACCATGCCGCCTGATGCCTACCTTAATAATATCCTGATCCCAGGAACGCGAGTGCTGGAGGCGATGCAGGCCCATACCTATCCACTTTTAGGGATAGATGCTTCACAAACTGAAATGGAACGGGCCCGTGTCCATTTGCGCCAGCTTTTAAGAGACAGTATGACAATGCATGATAATACCAGGACAGCGTGATGTCGCAAAAGACCAAAAAGGCGATCGAACCTACAAGAGAAGAAAATTACACGGAATGGTATCAGCAGGTACTTAAGGCTGCTGAACTCGCTGAGCATTCACCCGTGCGCGGATGTATGGTGATCAAGCCTTGGGGATATGGGATATGGGAGAACATTCAGCGGATCATCGACGGCAAGCTGAAGGCCACAGGCCATCAAAATGCCTATTTTCCTCTGTTCATCCCGCTCAGCTTTCTCGAAAAAGAAGCAAAGCATGTGGAGGGTTTCGCAAAAGAATGCGCGATCGTTACACATCATCGACTCGAAAAAAATAAAGATGGAAAGCTCGTTCCTGCAGGACCTCTTGAAGAACCCTTGATCGTCAGGCCGACATCGGAAACGATCATCGGTGAAATGTACGCAAAATGGGTCGAGTCTTATCGCGATTTGCCGATTTTGATCAATCAATGGGCAAATGTCGTGCGATGGGAAATGCGTCCTCGCCTTTTTTTACGTACGGCTGAATTTTTGTGGCAGGAAGGGCATACGGCCCATGCCACAAAAGAAGAAGCCATTGAAGAAACATTGCGTATGATCGACATCTACGAGGAATTTGCAAAGAAATATCTTGCGATCCCTGTGATCAAAGGGGAAAAAACTCCGAATGAACGCTTTCCTGGGGCCGAATCCACATATACGATCGAGGCGATGATGCAGGACCGTAAAGCTCTGCAGGGTGGTACATCCCATTTTCTCGGTCAAAATTTCGCTAAGGCATCGAATATTAAATTCTCCGATATCAATGGACAAGAACAGCATGTTTGGACGACGTCATGGGGGGTCACGACACGCTTGATCGGAGCGCTCGTCATGACCCACAGCGATGACGACGGACTGATCTTGCCTCCGAGAATTGCGACTTCGCATATTGTGATTTTGCCGGTCATCCACAAAGAAGAATCAAAAAATCAGGTCATGGCCTACTGCCATAGTCTGGCCGGACAACTCCGGCATCTGATCTATGATGGACGTCCTTTGAGCGTGATCGTCGATGAACGGGAGATGCGCGGAGGCGACAAGGTGTGGTCTTGGATCAAAAAAGGTGTGCCGATCCGTTTAGAAATCGGTCCTCGCGACATTGCGAACAATAGCATCTCAGTCGCAAGACGGGACCGCGAGCATCGCGCCTTTGTCCAACAATCGCGAGAGGAATTTCTAGCCACAGTCACTTCCCAATTGGACGAGATACACGATTCGATTTACCAGAAGGCTTTGTCTTTTCGCGACCAACATATGAAGAAAATTGATGACAAAGAGGAATTTTATTCTTTTTTCACACCTAAACATCACGATAAGCCTGAAATTCATGGCGGCTTTGCCCTTTCCCATTGGAGCGGCGAAGAATCCGTAGAAGAGAAAATCAAGCAAGATTTGAATGTTACGATACGCTGCATACCTGTTGACTTTCCCGAAGAAGAGGGCAAGTGCGTCATCAGCGGGAAAAAAAGTTCCAAACGGGTCATTTTCGCAAAGTCATATTAAAAGAGGATTAGGCAGCTATGCTCAGTTTTTTTCGCAAACACCAGCGAATTTTCTTTGTTGTAACAAGCGTCGTAATCATTATTTCCTTTTCTTTTTTTGGAACTTTCAGCGCGTTCCTATCGACAGAAAAAGTGTCCGATCGAGTGATCGGGAAAGCTGTGGATGGATCTCCAATTTCAGAGAGAGAAGTGGATGCCATTGTCCGTTTTTTGGCCACAGCCTATGAAGATAGGGGAATGTCTCAAAAAAGGATGCTGAATGTGCTCAATGATAGCGTGATCTGCAAAGACTTGCTCGCAAGTGGAATGGGAGCCATGATCGCAGAGCGTTATTTTCAAGAGATCAAACCGGAATTTGAAGAACGTTTAAAAAAAACCAAGCACTATCGACCATATAGACATCCTCAAGCTCCTTTTTTGGCTGCTGAAGTCGTTTGGGAGCAGTTCAACCCAAATATGAACAAACATCTTACCGCTTTGAAAGAAAAGATAGGACAGGCGACTCCGGAGACTTTTTCTCTCCTTTGCGACCTCTATATCGACCAGTCTCATTTGCATCCCGATATCTTAAAAAGAATATTGATGTATCAGCAGGATCAATATTCCTGGCTGCAACGCGATCCCACGCTGCCCTATGAAAATCTCGGACTTTTTGGATTCGAGTCTCTTGAGGATTGGGTTGGAAAACCGTTTTTGGAAATAGCCGCGCAATTTCTGATCAATTGTTCGATCATCGCTGAGCAGAAGGGGTACCATGTTTCTTTGGAAGAAGCGCGCTCGGAGTTATTTCAAAATGCGCGCATCGGGTTGCAAAGAGTAGCTGGGAACAATGAATTTTCCTCGTCTGATGTGGTAGAATATGTCAGAAATGAATTCCGATCATTGGGAATCGATGAGACTACAGCCGTAAAGATCTGGAAAAAAGTCATGCTATTCAGAAGGATGTTCCAGGATGTAGGCAATGCAGTGTTGCTCGATCACTTGGCCCATCGCCAGTTTCAATCCTATGCTGATGACACTGTCTCATTAGACATCTATGAACTTCCTCTTCATTTGAAATTCAGAGATTTGAGATCGATGCTGAAATTTCAAGCCTATCTCGAAGCCATTTCAGCTGCTCCTAAAAATCAGATTGCCGCTCTCGATCTTCCAAAACAGGTTTTAAAACCTGAAGAATTGGAAAAGCGCTGTCCATCGTTAGTAAAGCGCCGCTTCCTATTAGAATTTTCTGAAATTGATAAAGACCAGATTGCCCTAAAAATTAGTTTGCGTGAAACATGGGACTGGCAATTAAAAGATGAACATTGGGAAAAATTGATAAAAGAGTTTCCGATTCTTGCGAAAAATGATGCAAGAACACGCGAGGAGAGGTTCCAGATTTTAGATAAATTAGATGACAAGACCCGGCTCGTCGTCGACCAATTCTCCCGAGCCAACATCATCGAATCCCATCCGGAATGGATTGCAGAAGCATTCGAAAGCCGGCCTGCCCAAACAAAGGCGATCGGACTTCGTTCTAAAGGTGGGGTTCTCCCATTTGAAGGATTGGAAGATAGCTCGGAATTAGCCCAGCTTTTACAAGCAGCGCCGATCAAAGATGAAATCGACTCTTCCCGTGCTGCAATAGAAGCGCAAAATAGGTTGGCCCAATTCACTGCCAATGGAAAAAAATATTACAAGATAGCCGTTGTCAAACGGGCTCCGCAAAAGGAAATCGTCTCTTTCGAAGAAGCAGATGCGGATGGCACCCTGGATGACATTTTGGATGCCAAACTTCAAGAAGCCTATTCTGATACCAGGAAAAAAGACCCGGGAACTTTCCAGGAAAGCGATGGGTCATGGAAGCCCTTCGAACACGTAAAAGACCAGGTCGCCTTAAAGGTTTATGCCGAATTATTAAGGGCGATCGAAGACGATGCTCGAAAGGATGGAGAATCTATCGATGATGTCCCTGTCTCAGATTTTTATGCTTCTCATCGCCTTGCATCCTATGTTCGGGAAGCCAAAAATAAGATCGAAAAAAATATAGATGAACCTCGTTTTATTAAAATTGCCGAAGAGGCCAATTCTCAGGAACATCTGTTTGACGAAGAACTTTCCATTCAAGCTCAATGCCGCTTGATAAAAACACATAAAGAGGTGAGACGGGCCGAGGAAATTTCTTTTGGAACACAAAAGATCTTCGAATCTCCAATTGGAAGCTGGTCTTCGATCGCTGTCAATCCATCCGGTGAGATTGTATTTTTTCATGTTTTGGATCGATTTCATCCGGACAATTCAGATGAGGAAAGAATCACTGAAGCCCAACATCTCCTTTCAATGGACGCGCAGCGCCTATTAATGCATCAGATGCTTGATCAGATCCAAGAAAAACACGCGATTGTACTTACAGAAGGGCAAAAGGAATGAGTCGGTCAATGGCAGCGGATGATTTCCTGTCCCGTGTAGAACCTCTGCTTCCGATCGATTTTTTTAACTTGTCGGCCGACGCCGTCTATTCAAAATCCATTCCGGTTTCAAAAATCAGCAAGTCGTTTTATTTGCCCGACACTTCTGATCTTTTGTCCGAAGAAAAGTTTGCAGATGCAGCGATGGCTTGGAACCGAGAAGGGGTTTTGATAAGGGTCAATGTGAACGTGCCTTTTGAGGAGTGTTTTTTTCCAAATTATGACAAAGGGGACAGCGTGGAGCTGTTTTTTGATACCAGAGATTTGAAAACTGCCGGATTTGCGACCCGTTTTTGCCATCATTTTGTGTTTCTTCCTCAAGAAGTACAAGGGATCAAATGCAAAGAAGTCACGCATTTTAGAAGCGAGGACAGCCATCTTCTTTGCAATCCGGATGAATTGGAATGCACGACCCATTTTGAAAGATCGGGATATCAAATGCGCATCTCGATCCCATCGCATTGCCTTCACGGTTACGATCCCTCCTCTTTTGATAGATTGGGATTTACATATCAGATCAATCGGAGCGGAGGCGCTCCTCAGCATTTTGCCATTTCTTCGCATTATTACAATGTCGAACAGAACCCGAGCCGCTGGTGCAGTTTGAAATTGATCTCTACTACCACAACAGCCAAATAGGTGACAATTGGCGCTAGCGAGGCAAAGCCCAGATCAAAGCGCAGCGGTTCGAACGATGAGTGACATAGCCGAAAGGCTAGACCGAGGAGGAGGATTGATATGGCAAAGCCGTAGCAAGCCAATTGTCACCTATTTGGCTGTTGAGGTAGTAATGTTTTTTAAACAACAAATATTTAAAGGTTGCATATGAAATTTACAGAATCTCACGAGTGGATCAAGGTAGAAGATGGCGTTGGAGTAGTCGGCATCACCCATCATGCTCAAAAAGAACTTGGTGAAGTTGTATATATAGAACTGCCGTCTGTAGGAAAACATGTAAAAGCCGGAGAAGAAGTGGCCGTTCTTGAATCGACCAAAGCGGCTGCTGACATCTATACTCCTGTTTCCGGTGAAATCATTGAAATCAATCAGTCCCTTCAACATTTTGCCGAGAAGATCAATCAAAGTCCCGAATCGGAAGGATGGCTTTTTAAAATCAAACTGCTCAATGGCTCCGAGATCGATTCTCTCTTGCATCTTCAAGAGTATCAGCATCTCATCCATTAATCCTGTCTATTTTCAAAAAATGACGCTTAATTTTTTTTCTCGATTATGTCATAACTTGAACCAATCCTCAGGTAACCTGAAAGAGAAAATCTATGGCTTTGAAACGAAAAAAAACTGTTGTAGGAAGAAAAAAGAACAGGATTGTGCTCTTTTCTCTTCTTGGTATTGGTGCCGGACTATTTGTTTTCCGCCATTCTATCATGATCGCAGGAGTCGATCTGATCCTACGCCGTGCAATTCCGCAAAAAGTAGCGGCATTGAATTATGAAAAAGTGGAATGGAATAACGGACGTGTCGTCATATCAGGGGCGAATCTAAACTGCGACAGTTATCAAGTCATCGTAGATAGAATGGAGATCGGATGTTCTTTCGATTTGATCCATTTTTATTTGGAGCCGCATCTTTTTCTGACCCATCCTGAAGTCACACTGATCGGCAAAGCATGTGCTGGGAGCAATCAGTTGGCCGGTTTTGGCGCCATTGTCCCTACAAAACATCTCGGTGTGAAACTGGATGTGCAGAACGGCGTATTGCAACTGGTCTCTGACGGCATCGATTCTGTACAACGCCTTTATTTTTGTTTCAAAAGTGCGCCTTTAAAAAATGAAATAGGAACTTTTGCTGTTTCCTATGATCCATCATTGCTCTCTTCGCCGATCTTATCGATCGATTTGGAAAAAAAAGAAGAGGAGCTCTCTTCTAACATTCACATTCAAAGCGAAAATTGTGCGCATCTCATCCAATTCATTTCGTTCTTTTATCCTGAAATTAAAGAAGGATGGGAAAACATTCAGGGAGAAGTCGAGATCGCAGGGACTGCAGTTATTTCTGCTCCATTTTCTCTTGCCAGGATGCATTGTCAGGCCGAAGTCAGAAATTTGTCCTTGAACAATCCCGTGCTAGGCATTCAGGCAAAGGCAGAGAACTTTCATGGAGAATTTAGCTATCCGTCCGAAGCCTCTGCCGATATTTCTGAGGATCATTTATTGTCTCAGCCTATTTGGAAGCGTATTTTTGCCACTGCCTATCTTCAGAAAGGAGAAGCGAGGATTTTAAACGGGTCCAGACAAAAAGAATGGGGCTTTGTAGACGCCGAAACCTATCTCATGCTCGATCCCAAAAAAGATCCTTCCTTTTATTTAAGAGGAGGATTGTTGAACCAAGGAAAAATCGTTCCTCTCAATTTAGATGGAAGAGGGTATGTCCATGAAGATCAGTCTTTCTGGTTGGAAATGAACATGGAAATGGCGCGCACAGAAACAGACTCGATGAAGGGCTTTTTTTCCCTGTGCAGGAGTGAAAAAGAAGCCTACGTTCTCCAGGCCGATTTTAAAAACCTGGCCGTGGACCAAATGAAGCTGTTTCAGGAAATCCTTGCATTTTCCCATCCTGAAATACAAACATTCGAGATCATCGATGGAGAGGCCAACGGCAAAGTCACAGCATGGATCAACCACAAGCGCATGGACAAAATCTGTCTTGAAGACGTTTTGGCCAATAATTTGAAGTTCGGAATGTCCTCCCGTGGCGCGATTGGATCTTTAACAGAATTAAAAGGAGAAGGGACGTTTGAGGAAAGCAATGGCGCATGGACAACCGTTCATTTGAATGCCAAAGCAGAACAAGCTGCGATCCACATCGAAGAAAATAAGCAATACGACTTCTCCGGTCTCGATATGCATTTTGTGATATTGGACAAAATGATGCAGCTTTCCTGGCTTAAAGGAAATTGCCTAGGGTTCGATACGCATATCGTATTTAATGGGGCTGGTTCTGAAATAGACGCAAACATGAAAATCCGGTCTTCTTATGGACATCTATTAGATCTGCTTTTTAAAGACCAGCAAATCCATGCTAATGCTGATGAAATCCAGATTTCCACTTCTTTAAAAAGGAAACATTCCGGCCTTGAGGTAGTGGGAACAGTCTATTTGGGAGATGAATCTCAAACGAGCGATGCAGTCCAGTTTGGCTGCGAAATTCAGACAAACTCTTTATTCGACCCGCAAACAGCGTTGTCTTTTTCTCAAGGGTGGTTCCGTTCCGAAAAAATCCCTTCCACATTCTATAGTCCCATTTTAAAGCGCTTGAACAATGCAGTTTCATGGAATGGCGATTTGGATCTGTTTGGAACATTCGATAGTAGGAACCTTCAATTCTCTCTGCAGGCAAACGAGCTGGAGGCGATTCATCCGAAGTTGCATTTTCAGGTGGGGATGATTGGGGAAAAAGATCCTTTGCTTCTGAAAACAGATGGGCGCGCTACTTTCTCTTATGATTTCAACAAAGGAAATTGGAATGGATTCGTCCCCATCCATCGAGCGCGTATAAAGGAAACGTCGACCGGGCTTGTTTGTGAACACGTCGAAGCTTCTGTCTCTATAGAAGAGAATCAAGTCAAGATCGGAGATCTCAGCCTGGAATCGGAAGGGTTGAATGTAAATGGTCAAATCGACTTTAAGCACATTGAGTCGAACATGCAGGAAATGCGCTTCACCACCTCGAGAATTTCCGGAAGCGCCGATTCCATCATGAAATTATTGAACCGGTTTGGTCTATCTGAAACAGCCTTCCCTATAACTGGCGAAGTTTTCAGCGGCGATAGGGAATGTTGGATGTTTGCCCGATTCAGTCCAACAGGCAATACAGTTGATTGGCAGCTCAAAGGAGGCCTGCGCCAAGCAGCTTTCGCTTTAAATGCGCAATCTAAAATCGAGAACTTAAAATGCGACATAGCATTAAATTCTAAGCAGAACATCCTTGCTTTTTCCAATCTTTCTGGAGACCTCTGTTTGCAAAATAAAGAGAGGTATCGCATTGGGGCAAATGATCTGCAATGGAACAAAGAATGTGTATTTGATTTGAATGTATCTGATGCAAAGCAAGAAGTTGCGAGAATTGCAGGAAGTATTTCCAAGACAGCCCCATCCCAACTGGATGTTCATTTCAACTCCGACTTGACCCATTTTTATGGCACGAAATTGAACGTTTCTCAGATGTGTGTAAAAGACTTGTCCAAAATTTCTCTTTTTACATTCAACCCTTCAATAAAAATGGATTCGTTCCTTTCCCAGATGGAATTTCTCTCATCAAGCGGACTTTTATCCTGTGATCGGATGGCCATCGAAGCCTTAAGAAAACTTGAGTTTGCCGGAGCCGTTGAGTTGCGCGCTGATTATAACGGCGACCTCGATCAATTGGATGTACAAGCGTCAGCCTTAAATCTTGTTCTTCATGGAAAACCCTTGGATTTCGACCTGGCAGTGGAAAAAAGAGGCGATCGATGGAATATTCAAAAAATGCATGTAGACCAGTTCTCGCTTAAAACGGTATTTGAATCGAAGGCTGCCGGGCTGAACGTCCCCATGTTTGAATTGACATCGGAACAGCTGTCAGTAAAAGGCAATGGATTGTTTCACTATGATCAAAAACAATTTGATGGAAATGTGCAATTCGCAAAGCTCGATCTTGCGAAAGCCCGTGAGTGGACAGGATTCAAAGATGCCAGCAAGTTTCGCGGCACGGTCAAAAGCCAAGGTCAGTTCAAAGTCCACTTTTTCAAAGATGAACAGCCATGGTCTGCAGAAGGAGCATTGTCTCTATTTGTAGATAGTTTCGGACCTGGAATTTTACAGATGCAGAACGAAGGAACATTCTCATTTTCGTATTCCGGAAAATCGGGGTTGAGAGTGAAGGACATCAATGTCCAAGCTTTAGGCAAATTCTCAGATAAGTTTTCGGGAACTTGTGCTGTCGATGAAATCCTTGTGCATCCCGAAGAAAAAAATGGATTTATAAAAGGGGTCCATTTCAGCCTTACTCCGGCAATGTTGAGAGGGTTGGCAGAGTCAGGAGTGCTGCCTTCTTGGACAAAATCGTTTAAATGGGAAGGCCCTGTCGAAGGCGGAGCAGATGTTCAGTTTACAAATGGAAACATCAAAGCGCAGGCATCTTTAAAAGATGGGTATTATTGGATTGGAGAATCCGTCTGGGATATGGAACACATCGCTTTGAACTATGAAGCAAAAGCGTTGAAATTGTCTTGTAAGACATCGCATCAAAGAAATCCGCTTTTTGTGAATCTCCACATCGATATCGAAAACGAGCCTAAAGGGATTCTTTCAATACAAGAAGCTCCAAAACAGCCCGGATTAAAATTGGCATTCAAATCAGAGCCTAAACAGGGGCTGATATGTGAAAGCCTTCAGGGAAATCTATTCGGACTCGACATGAATTTCATAAGAAACGGGAACATACATCTGGACAACCTGACCGTATTATCCGGAAATGTCAAAATAGACATAGGAAAATTGAGCCCTTTGATGTCCAAAGAGATGCAGGAGAAGCTTGCATCGGTCAAGATCGGCAAAGGATATGAACTTGCTGGGAACATTTTAGTTGGAAAAGAAGGATTGAACGACCTTCAGTTTTCCGGAAAATTAAAAGGGGAGAATTTCGATCTGATGGGCTACCGGTTTCAATCGATGGAAGCTCAAGTAGAAATGAACCCGCATCACGCAATGATTCACAATTTGAATATTCAAGACGAGGCGGGGTTTTTAACGGTAAAACAGATAAAATTGGACAAAAATGAAGTCGAGGATGCCTGGAGATGTGATATTCCATTGCTCCAAATCGAAGATTTGAGACCGAGCATATTGAGAAAAACAGGAGAACAACAAAAAAATATCAAGCCTCTTGTAATCAAACATCTCAGCCTTACTAATGTAAAAGGCTCCTTGAAAGATCTTTCCACGTTCACCGGAAGAGGACACCTGAATTTCACCAATGCCTTTAAAAAAGATCACAGTGTCTTTGCGCTGCCCATAGAAATGATCAAAAACATTGGACTCGATCCCGGTCTTTTTACCCCAGTTTATGGGGAAATTGATACCATTTTAGAAAATGGAAAATTCTATTTAACTCAAATGCGGAATACTTATAGCGAAGGAAAAAGATCTTATTTTTATCTAGCTTCAGATCATGTGCCATGCTTTGTCGACCTCAATGGGAAGGTCAGTGTAGACATCAAGATGAAGCAGGATGTCATGCTGAATGTCACAGAGCCTTTCGTATTGACTATACGAGGAACGATGGAGAAGCCCAAATACGGATTCCAAAAATAACATTAAATAGGGTTATATGAGTTTGGCTGTTTCTAATGATCCATTTCCAGATCATAACGCCTTGCAATACTATAGCCTGAAGTGCTTGGAGCCGCCTGATATTTTTCGAGCAGCGTGTGTCTGCAAACGTTGGAACCAATTGTTCAGCGATCAAAATTTATGGAAAGCCCTATTCGAAAAAAAGGGCATCCCTCTCGTCATCAGCACCAATGGCACAGAGCGTAATTACAAAGAAGATTTTAAGACGCTGTATCCAATAACCATTAGCGGCAATACTATTAGTCAATATCTGGGGAAAGTCGGTGAGAAAATCCCTTCTATCAGCGAAAAACAATTCAACGAATTAAATGAACCTGATCCTTTTGAAGAAGGAAAATTAAAGCGGGAAACATTCGTATTTATCGTAGACCCTGCTTTCGTCATGAGAACCATCGATCCAGAAACTCCACTGGCCCTGGACGATCTGGGGAATCTAGTAAAAACAAACACAACTGAGAAATCAGAACTTAAAATCCCATTGTCGTTAAAAAACATTAAGGTGCTTTCTTCATATCCTTTGAAAGGAAAGGAAAACATGCCTGTTTTCAGTCGATATTTTAATGAAGAAATTTTCCGACAATGTAATACCTGCCCAGATAAAATTAGTGTCTATTTCATGAGAAGAGATGTTGTAAATCAGAGTAGAGGAAAGCCTTATGCCGTGCAGGAAAAGTTTGTAAAGGACAAAGGGTATAAAGTGACGCCTTTAAGAATAAGGGTCCTATTTGATTCAGTTGTTATCCTCAAAGACGGAACATGTCCTGATGCCTGCAAACCCCGATGGAACTACTCATATCATCCAGAAACCTTTCGTTATGATAATGACGTTAATCACCCGGTTGTTGGGGGGTTCGTCCCTCATACCGGTGTGGACGTCACCCGCTACAACTTCGACGGCGACGATAGCGTCGGCGTCGTGCCTGGGAATCCTGCAGAAGTTCCGGCCATTGGCACTTGAATGTACTCGAGAGAGCAAATGAAACGGCAAATTTGGGATTCTTTGATCCATTTTATTTATCCTCCTCTGTGTATCCATTGCGCCCAAAATACCGGTCATTATCGACAGCTTCTATGTAAAGAATGCAAACAGAATTTTACGTTGATCGATCCATCTGAGAGATGCCATCGTTGTTTTTCACTTGTTGAAATGGATTCGGAACCTTGCGGACTATGCAAAGAATATTCTCATCCGTTTAAAGGAATAGCCTCAGCATTCGAGCATATCGGACCTGCAGCGTCTCTGGTGAGCGAACTGAAATATAAGAATCGCTTTCAATTAGCCAAAGACCTGGCTACTTTTATGTTTGTGCAATTTTGTCATCTTGATTGGCCGGTTCCGGATATGATTGTCCCTGTCCCGCAATCTTTTTCCAGAGGGATGATGCGAGGATACAATCAAAGCCTGTTGATCGCTCAACAATTCGGAAAGTTGATCGACCGCTCTGCTCACAATGTCTTGAAAAGAAGAAATAA
>DATIJE010000093.1:0-6738 GCA_035478995.1 Rhabdochlamydiaceae bacterium
AAGTGGAGGAATTGAAATCCACACGGAATCATCTTTCCAAAGAGATCGGCGAAAAAAAAAGAAAGAAGGAAGATGCTGCCGAATTGATGCAGCAGGTATCCGGCCTCGGAGATACAATTTCAGCACTCGATCATGAACTCGCCCATCTTGAACCCGAGCTGACCGACAAGCTGGGGCGCCTGCCTAATTTACCGAGAGAAGATAGCAAAGTCTCACCCGATCCTAAAGATAACGTCTGCATTAAGACTTTCGGCGAGAAAAAAGAATTTCATTTTCCTTTTAAAAACCATGTCGAACTCAATGAACATCTGCATTTGTTCGATTTCAAACGGGCAGCTAAAACTTCCGGAAGCGGCTGGCCTGCTTATCGAGGGATGGGTGCAAGACTGGAATGGGCCCTTTTGAATTACATGCTGGACATCCATTTGGAAAATGGTTTCGAGATGTGGATGCCGCCCCATCTTGTCCGTCCAGAAATCATGTTTGGAGCAGGCCAGCTTCCGAAATTCGAAAAGCAGGTTTTTAAGATCCATGATGAAGATTACCATCTTTATTTGATCCCCACTGCTGAAGTTGTGTTGAATGGACTTCACTACGATGAAATTTTCAAAGAAGAAGAGCTGCCTCTAAAATACTGCGCATACACTCCTTGCTTCCGCCGCGAGGCAGGCGCTGCCGGAGCGCAAGAACGGGGACTGATCCGCGTCCATCAGTTCAATAAAGTGGAGATGTTTGCTTTTGCTACTCCCGATCAAAGCGATCCCATTTTTGAAGAGATGCTCGCCAGCGCAGAAGAGATCCTCGAAGGGTTGAACTTGCATTACAGGAGCATGCAGCTCGTCACAGGAGATATGTCATTTGCTGCGTCGAAAACAGTCGATGTCGAAGTCTGGCTGCCGGGCCAAAACCGGTATTATGAAGTCTCTTCTATTTCTCATTGCACGGATTTTCAGGCAAGGCGTTCTCAAATCCGTTTTAAGAGAAAAGAAGAAAAAGCGGAATTGGTCCATACTCTCAACGGCTCAGGACTCGCCACGTCACGCCTCATGGTGGCCCTTTTAGAAAATAACCAAAAAGAAGATGGCTCTGTTTCTATTCCTTTGGTATTACATAAATATATGAATGGCATCAAAGAGCTGCGGCCGAATGATTAAAGTTTTACATGATTTGTTCTCTATCGTGCCCGTGCCCGCGTGCGTGCCCGTGCCCGAAATTTTGAAAGATTAGAAATGAATTATTTTGATCATGAAAAATTAGATGTATACAAAGCAGCGATAAAATTTATAGTACTTGTAGATGAGATTATTAAACATTTACCTCGAGGAAGATCCTACCTTGCAGAACAACTTCAACGTGCAGGAACATCAGTACCTCTTAATATTGCAGAAGGATCAGGAGAATATTCTGGTAATGAGAAAGTTAGATTCTACAGGATGGCTAAACGTTCAGCTACAGAATGTGCAGGGATCTTGGAAATATGTAGAGAGCTCAAACTGATTGAAGAAGCACTATATTTAAATGGACGCGAGTTATTAATACGTATAGTTGCTATGCTAACTAAAATGGCTCAAACCATCAATTTAAAATCGGGCACGGGCACGCACGCGGGCACGGGCACGAAAATGTTCGAAGGAAACCATGGTCCATATTCTTGAGGAGTTTAAAAATTTTCTAGACACATCGCCTACGTCCTGGCATGCGGCATATCAAATCGGCAACCGCCTTGCGATGCAGGATTTCATCCCTTTAAATGAAAATGAAAAATGGCAGATCGAACCGGGCCAAAAGTATTTTATAATACGCGGTGGATCGGTGTGCGCTTTTTCTCTTCCTTCTTCTACTCCGCAAAGAGGAGTGATACTCGCTTCTCATACCGACAGTCCTTCTTTGAAAATCAAGCCTCGTCCTGAAATCCGCATTGAAAACATGCTTGCGCTTGGAGTCGAAGTCTATGGCCATCCCCTGCTCACCTCATGGCTGAATCGAGATTTGGGAATCGCAGGGCGCATTGTTGTCACTGATGCTTCTGGCAACATCGAAGAAAAACTCGTTGTCATCGATGATTCCCCTTTGATTATTCCACAACTTGCAATCCATTTCGATCGGGAAGTCAATGAAAAAGGCCTGACGCTCAACAAACAGGAACATCTCTGTCCTCTACTCGGTCTTGATGAGAATCAACATTCCATCGAGGATTTATTGAAGCGCCATGTTTCTTTCCATTCCCTTCTGTCTTCTGATCTTTTCCTTTTTCCTCTTGAGCGAAGTCGCTTTTTGGGCCTTGAAAATGAACTGATCGCTTCTTATCGGATCGACAATTTAGCAAGCGCTCATGCCTGTCTCACGGCCTTGGCATGCGCACACAGACCTCAAAAAAACACCATTCAAATGGCCGTCTTTTGGGACCATGAAGAAGTTGGATCAAAGAGTTTAGAAGGCGCTGAGTCTCCCTTCTTTTCTGAAATCCTTAAGCGGATCTTCCACGGATTAAAACTGGATAAAGAAGATTTATTCATCTTCAAAAGACAATCTCTTTGTCTTTCTGTGGACATGGCCCATGCCGTGCATCCGAACCATCTCAAAGCACTCGATCCAAACCATGGGCCAAAGCTGGGAAAAGGCCCTGTCATCAAATACAACGCAGCGCAACGATATGCATCTAATGCGTTTTCGGCAGCACAAGTGATAAGACTATGCCAAAAGCTCAACTTGAATGTTCAATCTTTTGTCAACCGTTCCGATATTCCAAGCGGCAGCACGGTCGGCCCGCTGTTTGCGCATCATGATGGAATTGCAACAGTCGATATCGGCTGTCCTCAGCTTTCCATGCATTCCATCAGAGAGGTCATGGCCTGCCAAGACTATTTTGACATCTGCCGTCTCCTCACCCATGTTTTACAAGAGGAATAGAATCGAAATATGACCCTTCCTCCCCCATCGGAACATTTTCAAGGCAAAACCGTACCGGACCATCTCAAAGAAGCGAGAGCCAAAGGCGCGATCGCTTCCTCCGAAGTGCATGGGATAGAAATGCCAGGCCACATCTCAGCTGCTGTCGATGCAGCCAAAGAGACTGTTGTCGCACTGCTAATAATCTGGATCATCATCAGGCAATTTTCATTATCATCCTCGCAAATACTCTCTGTTTTGATCGTCTTTTCATGCGGTTGGCTAATTTGGAAGATCGGAAGAAGCGCACTTTTGGCCTGGTCCCGTTTAGAAAGATTACACCGTCTGATAGAAGAAGAACGGTGGGAGATCGAACACCATCGCGACCAAGAACGGGAAGAACTGACCGAACTATATCGAGCCAAAGGATTGCAAGGAAAACTGCTGGAAGAGACTATCGATGTCCTGATGGCTGATGACAACCGCCTTCTGCGCATCATGCTCGAGGAAGAATTGGGCTTGACGTTGGAAACATTTGAGCATCCTCTCAAACAATCAGTCGGTGCTGGATTTGGTGTCCTTTGTTCGGCTGCTCTAAGCATCTTGGGTTTCTGGATTAATCCTTTATACGGAATTTTCGTTACATCGGGCCTGTTGATCCTGATTTCGACCTATCTCGGCTCCAAGCTGGAAAAAAACCGTCCTCTTTCTTTTGTCGTTTGGAGCCTCGGTCTTGCAGGCTTAAGCGCAGCAGCAGCGTATTTCATCTCACAAGCGTTCTCACGTTAAAAAAAATATTTTAAAATAGATAGCAAAGGAAGGAGCTATCGTAACTATTCCCTTTCTCTGTTATAATCAAGCCCTCTAAAACTAAAAAAATCATAAACATGTTCGAGCGTTTAGCTTCGCGGCCTTATATCTTTGATGAATTTTTTGCTTCAGGCAGAGAAGAAACGATCAGCCCTTTTTTAACCCCGTCTTCGCGCAAATGGGGAAGAAATTTATCTTTGAGAACGGGGATTTTATCCGCTATTCTCTTGGCGCTTTCTTTTTGCACATCTTTTTTTTATCCCTCGTTGTCTCATTTACTTTTGGCATTCGTTTATCTCCTTGCAGGAACTCCAGCTCTGATCGATGCGATCGAAGACATCAAAAATCTGGAAATCAATATTGACGTTTTGATGACTGTCGCAGCACTGCTTTCTGTGCTGATCGGAAGCGGCATGGAAGGCGCTCTATTGCTAGTCCTATTCGAATTGTCACATGCAATGGAGCAGACTGTAATGCAAAAGACAAGAGGAGCATTGCTGCATCTGAACCAACTTGCCCCAAGAACAGCTTTAGTTGTTAAAGACGGCTCTGTTTATGAACAATCTGTCAAAGAGATTCACGTAGGAGCCAAGCTATTGATCAAAACAGGCGAGATCGTCCCATTGGATGGAAAAATCATTGAAGGAGAATCTTTTGTCAACCTCGTGCATTTGACTGGAGAAACCAATCCTGTCTCCAAGCAGATCGGCGACGAAGTGCCCGCCGGCGCACGTGTGATCGATGGATATCTCACCATCCTGGTCACCAAAACTTCCAGGGATTCGACGCTGAGCAAGATCATTCAACTCATCACTCAAGCACAAGAAGCAAAACCCAAATTGGAAAGGTTCTTGGATACTTTCGGAAAGTGGTATGCGTCCTCGATCATTTTTTTATCCATCGCATTCGCATTCATTCTCCCCTTTGTTTTCTCCATTGAATATTTTGGAATCAATGGAAGCGTGTACCGCGCACTGACTTTTTTAATCGCTGCGTCTCCATGCGCCCTTGTCATCGCAACGCCTACAGCCTATCTCAGCGCCATCAGTTGTTGTGCCAGAAAAGGGATCATTCTAAAAGGAGGGATCATTCTGGATGCACTCGCAAAATGCCGCCTCGTCGCTTTTGACAAGACCGGAACTCTGACGACCGGAAAACTCTCTTGTACTTCGATAGAAACTGTAAGCACTCGAGAATCGATTTGCGATGTCCAAACTGCAGTCGGCATCGCTGCTTCTTTAGAAAAATTTGCCGCGCATCCGATTGCCGAAGCCATTTGCGACTACGCTGCGAAAATGGAAAGTCCGCATACCCCTATCGACCATTTCAAAACAATACCCGGCTCTGGACTTGAAGGATATGCGTTATTGAATGGACAAAATGTTCCCGTTTTCATTGGACATCCAACGTTCATCTCTTCAAAAATGTCTCCGACGCTCGCTTCAGAATGGGAACAGATCAAAGGCAGCATTGAAAAACCAGGGCATCTGAATTCTATTTTGCTCATCGAAGATTCCATCTTTGTGTTTCATTTCATAGATTCCTTGCGCCATCAAATCATAGAGGCGATTGAACATTTAAGAGAGAAAGAGAAGATGCGCCTCATGATCCTAACAGGCGACCATTCTGAAACAGCACAGATTGTTGCGAACCAGCTTGGGATCAAAGAAGTCTTTGCCAATCTCAGGCCAGAGGACAAACTAGAAAAAGTTTCCCAATTTTCCCAAGAAGGCCTCATCATGGTCGGCGATGGAATCAACGATGCGCCAGCGCTAGCACGCGCAACCGTGGGCATTTCTATGGGAAAAATCGGAAGCGCTACAGCGGTCGACGCTTCTGATGTCGTCTTTCTGCAAGACGAGCTTCCTCTTTTAGGATGGCTAAAGAATAAATCCAATCAGACTGCAAAGATCGTAAAGCAAAACCTCTTCCTCGCGATGGGAGTCATTGTATTTGCAACCACTCCCGCCCTGCTCGGCTGGGTCCCTCTTTGGGCTGCCGTGTTGCTCCATGAAGGCGGCACCGTCCTTGTCGGCCTCAATAGTCTGCGTCTTCTACGTAAATAATTTTTCTTTTATTTCTGCTAAATCCTATGTATATACTCTTTTTTTAATGAAAAGGAGTCATTATGGGTTCTGTTTCAAGTCATAAAATTGGCGCATTTATTGCCGCTGTGTCCAGTCTTACACTATTCAGCCTCGATGCTGCTCCATTCACCGTAAGCAATACCGCCGATTCCGGTGCCGGCTCCTTACGTCAGGCAATTATCGACTCGAATACAGCAGGCGGAACGAATTCGATCGCTTTTACGACAACCGGCACGACATTAATGCTCAGCACCTATCCTGCCATCACAAATAATTTAACGATTACAGGACCCACTTCAGGAAGCGCAGCCGCATTCACAGTCAATGGAGCAAATAATTTCCAAGCATTCCGTGTCGGCAGAAGCGTGACAAGTTTCTCCATCAGCAATTTGAACATTCAAAACACGAAATCCACAGGTCCAAGCGGTGGAAATGCAAGTAATGGAGGAGGCGGAGGAGGAGGCAGTTTTGGCGCAGGCAGCGCGATCTATTTCAACCCAAACTCCGTTCTTTTAACAGCCTCTATATCAAATGTAAATTTCGATGGTAATTCAGCTGTAGGAGGAGTAGGAGGTTCTTCACTGACTGCAGTGGGGGCAACTGAAGGCGGCGGCGGCGGCGGCGGAGCAGGTGGAAACTTTGGCGGTGTAGGAGGGGCTGGAGCCGTACCTACAGGAAATGGAGCAGGAGGAGGAGGCGGTGGCGGTGGAGATATTGGAGGAGCTCCTGGCTCTACTGGTTTGTCTGGAGCAGGAAATTCAGCTGGGGGAGCAGGAGGAAACTCGGGTGGGAGTACTGGAGGTACTGGCGGAGCTTCAGCTGGGAATGCGACGACCGGCGGCGGTGGAGGTGGAGGTGGAGCCGAAGCGGCAGTAAATGGTCAGCCTGGGGGTGCTGAAATAACTGGTAATGGTGGAGCAGGAGGCAATACTGCTCGCATCGGAGGAGGAGG
>DATIJE010000094.1:0-29901 GCA_035478995.1 Rhabdochlamydiaceae bacterium
GAACCAACTAGCTGGTTAAAAGAGATTCATTCTCAGGTTCTTCAACAAGCTTTAGATGATTTAAACCAAGCCTTTAGTCATTTTTTTCGAAGGGTTAAAAATAAAGAAACTCCAGGTTATCCCCGTTTTAGATGCAAAGGAGAAAATGATTCCTTTCGTTATCCTCAAGGAGTAAAAGTACAACGTAACAGAGTGTGGTTACCAAAGATTGGTTGGGTAAGATTTCGAAAATCCCGAGAAATCGAAGGAGAGATCAAACAAACAACTATTATTAAAGAAGGTAATCGATGGTATGTTTGTTTTTCTTGTAAGATTGACAAAGAGATCGTGCAGACACAAGAGAAAAGTGTCATTGGCATCGATGTTGGACTAGAACATTTTGCTACAATCGCAAGCGATGCAGGGATTCAGGAAATTGAAAATCCTCGTTTTTTTCAAAAATATCTTTCAAAAATTACATATTTGAGTCGCAAGTTATCGAAAAAGAAAGCAAAAAGCAAAAATAGATTAAAAGCTAAACTTGAGTTAATTATTGAGCATGCTAAAATAAGAAATCGAAGGCAAGATAAACTTCATAAACTCTCAACTCAACTTGTCAAAAGCCACGACATGATTGTAGTAGAAAGTTTAAAAGTCAAAGAACTTTTGATGTCAGCTCCAAAACATTTAGCTCGAGCCATCAGTGATGCAGGTTGGAGAGATTTTTTGCAAATGCTCAAGTATAAATGTGAAGAAATGGGAAAAAAGCTCGTAGAAGTGGGGCAATATTTTCCTAGTACAAAGCAATGCTACAATTGCAAAAAAAGAAATGAGATCTCATTAAGTACAAGAAATTACCAATGCGATTGCGGCTATAAGACCCATCGGGATCACAATGCTGCCTTAAATCTAAAAGCCGCCGGAATGTCGGTTTTAAAGCTTGTGGAGCTGCCTCAATAGAGGAGCTGTGAAACAAGAATCTTTCGCCTTTAGGAGAGAGAGGTTCAATTATTCCAATTTATGTTTCATGAGCGGTTTGAACAATCTGCCTCCTCCTTCGAAGGAATAATGATACCATTCGATGAAATTCAAACGCAGACCATGAATGACACCCGAAATCGTCCCTAAAAGAACATTGACGCAATGGCCCGCGATGACAACTAATGCGCCTATAGCCAATCCAACTGCAGTCCCGACTCCATTGAATGTTTCCGCCATGATCGATCCTGCAAGTGCAAGTGCGTAAAGGCGTAAATAGGAAAGCACATCTGCAAATACCTGCACGACATTTGCAATCTCTCCGATTCCTTTCATCCTTCTTTGGATCAAAGCCAACAAAATGGAAGCGCCTATGCCCACGTAAATAAGCTGAATGCCGATCGCGTACCCATTTGTTTTTCCTACTAAGCCTAAATAATGGACCATCGAGGTCGCATTCAACATGGAAGGAAAATACAAATATCCTCCTGCCATAAAGGCGATCCATCCAATGCCTGCCCAATTGCGCCAAAGATTTCTTAAGAAAGATAATGTGAGGTGGATCACTCCGAACAACAAAGAGAGTTCCATCACGATGTTCTGATAGAACTGGTCCATCATTTCATAAGATACTGTCTTGTTCTCTTTGACGGTCTTGGCCTGAGACATGAACTCAGGTCCGTTATTAATATTGACCAAGGCAGGAAATTGCTCTTTCCAATGTTTATAGACATCGTCTTTCTGCTCAAAATGGTATTGTGCTTTTTTAACTTCGAGATAATGAAATAAAGAATACTTTGAAGCAAGGTTCGATGGGGAAATCTCCAGCCCAAAATAAGACGCGCTTATGATTCCCCAAAGAATGCAGGAAACAGACAAAAAGATGAATAACTTCAACAGGCGTTTTGCACTCGATTTCAATTTCGGGAATTTAAATTTCATGAAAACGGCCAATGCTAAAAATATAAAACCATATCCTCCATCCGCAACGATCATGGCGAAAAAGACGAGGAACGACCAAAATACCCAGCCCGAAGGATCTTTATCTGCTGGAGCAGGCACGTCGTAAATACGGACCAGGTCTTCACCTATCCGATTGACTCCCTTATTTTGCATGCAGGTCGGAACACGGTCCTGCGACTCGATTAAAATTTGTTCACAGTGAATGGCCATTCCATCGATCACGGAAAAAAGCATGTTAATTTTGTTCTCAGGAACCCATGCTTCAATTGCAAATATGGAGCTTTCCATAGGAAAAGAAGCTTCCAATTTGGCGCACCTGAGATCGTAATCGTTCAATTCTTCAATGAATGCCTCGTGCAGAAATTCGAGATGTCCGGCATAGCTTTTCAATTCCACTTCTACCTGATGGAGCTGCTCATCAAGAATAAGCAGCTGGGCACGAAGCTCAGGCGCGGAATGATCGATCCGCATTTCGATCATGCCGGGATAAGAGCGGCTTTCAGGATTGATGGTCATAAAATAATCCAGATCATAATCTGTGCCGATGTAGAACACTTCATCTGTGAAGTTCGTCTTATGAGTCTTTGCAGTCTTCATGCAAAAGAACTGGATTTTCTTATTCCCTACTTTCTCAATATAACGGATATCATCCATTGAAAAATCGCCGAATGGCGCGACTCTGGAAATTTCAGCCTCAAGGAACCGTTTCTGTTCGTAATACTTATCTAGTTTCGATTTCAGTTCTAAAATATGCTTTGAGACCTGCAAAGCAAAGGGGACATCGCCGCCGCCGACGTAGGGTTTTTTTACCGAAAGTTTACGCAGCACTTTCATCGCAGCCGTCAACGTGTGCACGCTTCCGGGAAGTTCCACTTTTTTTCCAGCGATGGAAAGAAATTCTAAAAACCCTTTTTCCTGTGCGCGATCAAAGAATGCATCGAGATCATCGCGAGCGCCAATAAAAAGAAATTTCTTCAAAGGTACGATCATGTTATTTGCTCTAAATTTCGAAGTATTTTTCTCTTCGATACTTTTGCTTGCGATACCGCTGCAAGTTCCTGGTCGCTTAAAAAGATTTTAATTTTTTTAATATTTTCAATCGCACGAGGGATCATGATTTTTTCAAACAGGTTGACGCGGATGGAAACTTCCCTCAACTCTCTTTCCAAAGCCTCTTTCTTTTCCCGTGCGACTTTAATTTTTTCTCTGATCGTCAGAAACTCCTTCACACCTTCTATTGCCGTCTCAAGCCATACGGGAGTATAATACAATTCATATTCAGGTGGTTGGAACTCGATCTTTTCATAAACGGGAATATCGATCCCTGCGATGTTCTCGTAGGCTTTTTTTACTTCGATAATGTGAACGCTCGAAAATAAATCGGAAGCAAATTTATCGGAAAAAAGGACTGCAAAACCTGCAAGGCTTTCTTCTCTTGCTTTGAATTGGGTTGTCAAATCTTCAATCTCGATCTGGGCTTGAAACACTTCCATTTGCAGCATCGATTTTTTGAGCTGCAAAGTCGGCAAATACTTTCGCAGCTGGGTCAATTTGACTTGCTGTGTCCTAAGCTCCGTCTTGCTGAGTTTGACTGTCACACCCTACCTCGATTTAAACCGTCTTCGAAGAGACTTTCGGCCAATATTTATCGATCAATGTCTGCTTGATTCCCACTTCATGCTGATCAAAACATTCCGCAAGGGTTTTCCATCCTAAGTCCAATGCCTGTTCGAGGGTATAATTCACTTGCAGGTTCATCATATTCTCTTCAAAAAGCCGGGAATAATGAAGAAGCTTTTCATCCCATCGAGACAGCTTGAATCCCATGCTCTGTCTTTCGCGTGCTTTTTTAGAATCGGCATACAATCTGATTTGCGCATTGGCTACATCGCCATGATCTTCTCTGGTCACTTTGCCGATCACTTGTTGTTTTAAACGTGAAAGGGAGCCGAACGGATCGATTTTGCCTCCGTGCAAGTAAAACTGTCCTTCGGTGATATAGCCTGTGTTATCAGGGATCGGATGGGTCACATCGCCGCCGGGCATTGTGGTGACAGAAATAATCGTAATCGAACCGCTGCCATCGATATCGACCGCTTTTTCATATCGCGATGCTAAATCGGAATACAAAGAGCCAGGATACCCTCGATTGGAAGGAACCTGGTCCATCGTGATCATGATTTCTTTGATCGCATCTGCAAAGGCGGTCATATCAGTCAGTAGGACCAAGACATCTTTGTCCTGGATCGCAAACTTTTCAGCGACGGCCAAAGCCATATCCGGGACGAGAAGGCATTCGACCGCAGGATCGGTTGCTTTATGGATGAACATGACTGTTTTCTCAAGCGACCCTGACTTCTCAGCATTATCGATGAAGGCTTGATAGTCATCGAAGCGCAACCCCATCCCTCCGATAATCACTACATCCGCGTCTGTCTGATTGGCTATCCGCATCAAGAGATTGTTGTATGGCTCTCCCGCGATAGAAAAAATCGGAATTTTTTGGGATTTGACAAGGCAATTGAACACATCGATCATCGGAATGTTTGTCCGTACCAAATCTCTCGGAATGATCCTGCGGACTGGATTGAACGAAGGGGTGCCTATGTCGACTTGCTCACCGATCAGATGAGGCCCATTGTCGATCGGTTCCCCTGCTCCATTCAACCTTCGCCCCAAAAGGGCGTCGCTGCAAACAGCCTGCATTTCGCGGTTCAAAAATGTAATCCGGTCATTAGTGGAAATGCCGCGTGTGTTTTCAAAAGCCTGAAGCGTAATCCGTTCCCCTTCGATCCGGAGCACAGAAGCAAAGATACTGCGGCCGCTTTGAAGATGGATACGGGCAAGCTCTCCAAGAGCGACTCCCTTGGCAATGACCGTGACCAGATTGCCGCGCATATCTACAATTCTGTCATAAACCTTCTTCATTTTTTTCCTTATTTTATGATTTTACATGCGCCAAATGATGGGCAGCGTGTTGAATTTTGCGTTCGACATCTGCAAATACTCTTTTGTATTGCTCGGATTCAAACGGCATGAAATTCATGTTTTTAATCTCGTTCTGCAATGCAATGAAAAAGGAACGCGCCTGATCATGCGTCTCGAAAACAAAGTTGGTATCGAAAATCGAATTAATGAGATTGAAAAGAGGGACCTGTCTCTTCAAAGGGCAATACGCGTCTTCTTTATCAAAAGCGTTTTGTTGGAGATAAGCGAATTCATATAGCTCCGATTTTAAATAGATCACCATATCGCGAATGGAAACTCCTTCTTCTCCCACCACTTCCATCCGTTTTCCTATATCATCTCCGTCTCTGAGAATGCGGGCGGCCTTTTTGACCATATGCCCCCATCCTTCAGCCCGTTTTTCTAATTCTTTGGCCACATCATCGATGTACTTGCTCCATGAGATCAGCGGATCGATAGCGGGATAGCGGCGTGCATCGGAACGAGCGCGCGACAACCCATGGAAAGCGCCTACGACAGCAAGTGTGGACTGGGTCACCGGCTCCTCGAAATTGCCTCCTGCCGGAGATACAGTTCCTCCGATTGTCAGCGAACCTTTCTTTCCGTTTTTCAGTTCGAGGACTCCGGAACGTTCATAGAACGCGGCAATCCTCGATCCCAAATAAGCCGGGAATGCTTCTTCGCCCGGGATCTCTTCCAACCTTCCGGACATCTCTCTCATCGCCTGGGCCCATCGGGAGGTGGAATCAGCGAGGAGCAGCACATCCAGGCCCATCTGCCTATAGTATTCCGCAATGGTGGCACCCATATATATAGATGCCTCCCTGGCAGCTACAGGCATGGAGGACGTATTGCAAATGATGACGGTGCGGTTGATCAGAGGCTCTGAAGTATGGGGATCGGTCAGATGAGGAAATGTGCGAAGCACTTCCACGACTTCCCCGGCACGCTCCCCGCATGCGACAACGACGACGATGTCTACCGACGAGTATTTCGACAAATGGTGCTGGAGCACGGTCTTCCCTGCACCGAAAGGGCCTGGAGCGCAAAATGTGCTTCCCTTGAGGACGGGAAACTGCGTATCGATGATGCGCAATCCGGTGTCCATCATTTTTGAGACTTTAATCTTCTCCCCGGCAGCGAGCGCCATTTTGACCGGCCACTTTTGGACCATGGTAAACTGATGCTCGTTTCCTTTTTCATCTACAGCGCGGGCAACGACGGTATCGATGTCATACGAGCCGGGCTTGATGACCCAAGTCAGCGTGTACTCTCCATAGAGGCTGAAGGGCACCATGATCTCATGATGAAAACGGCCCTCCATTGTAAAGCCGATAGAATCGCCTCTGTAGAGCGTTTCTCCCTCTTTCGCAATTGGATGATAGTCCCAATGGCGCGAGCGGTCTAAAGAAGGCAGGTAGATTCCTCTGGAAAGGAACAGGCCGCAGGAGTCAGCCACTTTTTCTAGAGGATTTTGCAGGCCGTCGATGATCGATGTAAGCAGTCCTGGTCCAAGCTCCGCTTCTAATAAATGGCCTGAGAATTCCACTAAAGAGTCTAATTTGACCCCTCTCGTATCTTCGAACACTTGTACTTTTGCGGTGTTTCCGGCAATTTCGATCACTTCGGCTTTTAATAAAAGATCGCCGAGTTTGACCATTGCCACTTCGCCTTGGCGAATGTTTCCTTGAAATTCTACGTGCAACAAATTTCCTAAAGCTTTGATGACTTTTCCTGTTGCCAGAGTTTTATTCATGTTATTCCTTTTCAGCCTGTTTTGAGATCGTCCAAAATCACTTTACCCTTATTCTCATCCAGCTCGTTCCAATCCTCAACGATGATCAATCGCGCCATATACGATAAAATCCAATCTATAGAAAAAAGAGGACGTTGCACCATTTCTTCTATTTTTTGAAATCTCCATGCAGCGAAGGCTTTATATTTTTCCAAAGGATCGGAACCGCAAGAAGCCAAGATCTCTTTGAGTTCCATAAATTCTAAAGGAGGTTCATATTGACTCGCGTCCTTTTGAGCGAGGATGCCAGCGACGATCGGATCGGAAAAATCTTCGAATTGCAATTCCCTGATCACATCCCGCCCCGTTTCTTTCGCCCGCAACCCAAGCATGACCAGCCTCCAATTGCGCTCGAATATTAAATATTTTTTTAGAAATCCTTTTTGTTTGGGAATTTCTTCGGCGAAGTATCGGGTTAGCAGTCCCGTAATATTTTTCACTTTGTCTTCAACGCTTTCGTACTGGTCCAAAAAATCAAACACATAGGATGGTAGAATGTTTTTAACGAGAAGCGCCTCGTCTAATTCTTTTTCAGTCAGATTGCCTCTAGGATCGATCGGTTCCCCCAAAAGAAGGGAACGGATATTGTTGAGATCGATAAAACGGCAGAAAACAACCGTTTTCTCCAAATCGTCTTTCGTCAGATTGATGTGCAACCTCGTCTTCAATTCCTCAAAAGAAATATCCGGTTTTTGACCTAAAACAAGGGAGGGAAAAGAAGGTGCTACAAAGTAATAATTTGCCATATCTATTTTACATTCTACTAAGATCCGAAAAACATCTCTCGGAATTCTTTGCGCATGTAGTTTGAAAGCAGTTCTTTCAATGCGGCATCCGTGATATCTATGGAGATGTTGTCCTTTCGGAGTTTGACTTCTATTCCGCCTGCCATTGGACCCAAAAGAACGCTTTTTTCTTTTAACTTCGAGAGGACCTGTTCCCCCAAAAGAGCATTGACTGCCTTTGCCTGCACTGCAGCTGGAATATACGCGCTCAAATCTGCATCGACCCCTTCTTTTTCCAACGCTTTTACAACTGCGTTCACGAGCTGTGCCAATACTTTTGGGTCTTGGGTATATTGAGCGATCAGATGTCCTAATTCTCGATTGATCAGCTTTTCCTCGATCTGCTGTTTCAAAGACTCGATCGTCTGTTTATATGCCTGGTTTATCGAGGATTGAAAAGCATGGTCCCTCTTTTCTATCTCAGCCTTTGCTTCAGACAAGAGATTCTCAGCTTTTCGATGTGCTTCATTGAGGATCTGTTCCGCTTCTGCCTGCGCAGCCGCAATTGTGTCCTCGGCTTCTTTTTTTGCCGGTTCAAGCGTTTCTTTCTTCAATACTTCGCATATTTTTTTTACTTTATCTTTGCCTGTCTCTATTCCTTTCATGAAGAACCTTGTTACAACGAGTTACACATCAGTTATTTTACAAGAAATGGTTATTTTTCAATGCATTTTTTCCTAAATATAGAAATAAAGTCATATTGCAAGAAAACCTTGTCATATGCGATAAACTTGATTTTGAAAAAACGGGTGTCAAAATGAAAAGATTTATTGCAGCAGTCCTTTCTTTTCTTATCGTATGCCATGTTCATCCAATCTTCTCGAAAGAAGAGATTTCGGACAATCCTAAAAATGTAGATTCTCTTTACCGGGAAGGAACAGGCGCCATAGATGGAGCCTATACTGCAACGAGCGTCTCTATGCTGGGATGGGGCATCGGACTTGCTGCAGGAATTGCGATCTTGGCAGCGTGCCTGCATCAGAGCAAAGCGTCGAGTTCGCATTGACATGATCTGTCTGCTGTTTCTTTTATCCCCTTTATACAGTTTCTTCATTCCTCCTCAAGATTGGTCGATCGCAGACCCTAAATTGTTTGCTCCAAGCGTCCAAGCTTGTTTTGTTGGAAAGAACAAAAAAGGGTTCTCCCCTTCCGTTAATTTGGCGGTCGAAAAAATCGACACCTCATTGAATGAATATCTTAAAATTGTGAAACAGCTTCACGAATCCGATAGAGACAACCGTTGGCGGGATCTTGGAAATCTCCAAACACGTGCCGGACAAACGAGGCTCACGGAAATAGACACAAAAACAGAATGGGGCCAAATTCGGATGCTGCAATCCATTTTGATCAAAGATGGACATGCTTACATTCTGACGGCTGCAGCCTTGAAAGAAGAATTCTCGGATTTCTATGAAGACTTTGAAAAAGCGATCCGGTCCTTCACGATCACTGAGAATTTATCCTCCGCAATCTCTCAAATTAAAAAACGGGAAAAATTAAAACAGCATCTTGAAACATTGAAAAAAAGCTGGGAGTCCAGCTCTGATATTTCTTTAGAACCGGAAGCACATTTTCTGGAAAAAAATTTTCAGAAAAAACATTGGATCCCCTTTCAACAATGCATCCTCAACGATTTTAAGGACATGGGCCCCTTCTGGCAAGCTCTGATACTGCAATCCGTGCGTGATGAATTAGATTGAAAAGAGAGATGGACAAATTAGGTAAATAAATGTATCAATGATTACCTGTTTTCATATTCTACAAATGGAGCACAAAGTGTTAAAGCAAGCGCTAACTTTTATCATGGCTGCATCCATTTTTTTCATGCCTGGATTGCGAGCGGACCTTAACATGCCAGAATATCCTGAAGATACGGAAGTTCCTGCTTACGGGCCTGTGGAAGCGGAACCGGATACGGATGAAATCCGCGTCAGCAAAGTAAAACCTGAAATAAAACAGGTTGGCAAAGCATCCACCGACGGAATGAGCGCAGCAAAATTGAGACAAATTCAAAATATTTGTCTCGCAGCAGGTGTTATCGCTATTGCTGTTACAACCCTGGTCCTTGTCAATAACCACCACAGCCATCATCATAAAAAACATCACGATCGCGGACGCAAGAGGTAGACTCTTTGCTTTTTCTTTTGATGCTGGTCTTTTTCACTTCATGCAGCCAAAAAACGCCATGGGCAGTCACTCATATCAAAGGAAACGGACCAGAATTCAATTCCGCAAAACTGACTTATCATTCAAATGACAAAGCAAACGGGATCGATCTGGAATTTCTCAAGACCGAAGATTCTCTGAACCTCTATCTAAATGTCCATTCCCGTCCCATTCCCTGCTCCAGGAATCATCCGAACATGGCGCAAGTCACTCTTCAAATAGAAGATAAACAGTATTCTTTCAGCGCAATTCGACATCAAGGAGGACATCGTTTGCTTGTGCCGGCTTCTATTCAAGAAATAATTATAAATTCTTTAAAAGATGCCATACCAATTGCAATCCATTTGGAAGGATACGATGCAACTTTCGATCCCGCCTATTTTTCTGAATATTTTTACAAAATGCATTATCCTCCCCGTTTTTCTTCCCATCTAAACCTAAGTTTATTATGATTAAATATAAATAAACCAAAAGATGATCTATGAATAAACTCGAGCAGCTAAAGAAAATGACTACCATTGTGGCCGACACCGGAGAAATTGAGGAGATAAAAAAATATCTTCCCACAGACGCGACCACAAACCCTTCTTTAATTTTTGCCGCTTCGAGCAAACCTGAATATCAGTTCCTAATCCAGGAAGCTTTACAGTTTGGAAAAAAGAATGGGAAAAGTCGAGAAGAGCAAAAACACCTTGCATTGGACAAAGTATTCGTCAACTTCGGTCTGGAAATTTTGAAAATCGTTCCCGGACGGGTTTCAACCGAAGTAGATGCCCGCCTTTCATTCGATATTGAAGGCAGTATTCTAAAAGCAAAAACCTTGATCGGACTCTATGAAGCGGCTGGAATAGACCGAAAACGGATCTTGATCAAACTCGCTTCGACCTGGGAAGGAATTCGGGCTGCTGAAAAACTTGAAAAAGAAGGAATCCACTGCAACATGACCCTCATGTTCAGTCTACCTCAAGCGATCGGCTGTGCTGAGGCGAATGCAACCCTCATCTCCCCTTTTGTCGGACGCATTTTGGACTGGTACAAAAAAAACGAAGGAAAGGATTATCCTCCGGCTGAAGATCCTGGTGTCACTTCTGTTACGCAGATTTATAATTACTACAAAAAAATGAACTATAAGACACAAATCATGGGAGCAAGTTTTAGGAACGTCGATGAAATCCTCGAACTGGCAGGATGCGATCTCCTTACTATCTCTCCCAAGTTATTGGAAGAACTCCAAAAGGCTGAAGGAACTGTCGTCCGTAAACTTACACCTGAGTCTTCGAAAAACATGAAAATCGAAAAAATCAAGCTGGATGAAAAGACATTTCGTTGGATGCTGTGCGATAATCAAATGGCTTCCGAAAAACTGCTCGAAGGAATCCGCAACTTTGCAAAAGATGTCGTCAAACTTGAGAACTATCTCGAACATCTACTTTAATTGTAATTTTACTCCAATCTTGAAAGGCCTTTGTTCCGGCTTTTTTCGAACATGAATCTAAACAAGATTATAGACAAGACGAAATAGAGTGCATTCAAGCCAAAACTGATCCCTAGTTTTGCGCCAGAAAATGTCTGCTCGTATAAAATCTGTCTCATTCCTTCGAAGATATAGGAAGTAGGTAGGGCATGGGAAAAAGATTGAGCCCACTTTGGCAACGCGTTGACAGGATAATACACTGCGCTGAATGGGATGAATAAATAAGCGGTCATCCATGCCAGCATCTGTACCCTTAGTCCAAAATAAATAATGATGGATGCGCTCAAAAAACCCAAAATCCATCCTGAAATAGTAAGAGATGCGGCAAAAGGCAAGAAAGCCCACCCTATGGAGAATATATTTAACGAGTATAGAATCCAAACGAGTAGCGAACCAAAAGTAAGGGCGATCAAAATTTTTGATAAACCCACCAGCATGATCGAGCACATCCACTCACGGAGCTTCAATGGTGTGGAAAATAGGTTCACTAAATTTCTGTTCCAAAACTCCTGCAACAAATTGACAGACACTTCGTAACAGGCTCGCCACAAGGACTGCCAAAGAACAAGTCCTGTTAAAATGGCCAAAGCGACATTCGGAATCCCCTGTTCATTTTTCTGAATCCAGATACTAGTGATCCCCCACAAGAGAATATCCATGGCAGGCCAGAACATTAAATCGCACAGATGGTCAAGCTTTCCGAAAAAGTAATAATAACGAAGGCACACTGCCCATATACGACCGAAACTCATGACATACCTTTTTTGGAGTTCTCAACCATTCTGATAAAAAAATCTTCGAGAGTAGGACCGGTGATTGAAATATTCGTATAGACGACGTCGGCATGCGCAAGGGCTGTTAAAAGCTTCGCAATCTGAGCTTCGTCCAATTCAAGTTGAATGGTTCGATGATCGACATGGTAAGGCATCTTAAGATGGTCCGCAATCGCGATTGTTCTTTTCATGCCATCCCCTACTACTAACCGCACATAAGATGAGGCAACAGTACGCACCAAATTTTCTGGGATGTCGTCAGCAACGATCTTTCCATTTTGTAAAAATAAAACACGGTCGCACACTTCACTGACGTCATCCATATTGTGCGAAGTGTAAAGAATAGAAATACCGTATAAATCTCTTTGTTCAATAACAAATTTGCATACATCTTTAGCGATATCTGGATCCAGAGAGGCCGTAGGTTCATCTAAAAGCACGATTTTAGGACGGACCATGAAGGCTTTTACTAACATCAAACGGGTGATCTGCCCAGCTGATAATGTAGAAACCGGGGATTCTTTTTTATCCATTATTCCGAACCTCGTCAACAGCTCGTCCATACGGGGATGGATCTCGCGAGCCGGAACACTGTAAAGTCTTGCAAAAACTTGGAGATTTTGCTTCACAGTAAGCATCCATGGCAGACTGACATAGGTACTGGCAAAAACGACATGTTTTAAAACTTCTGAACGATTTTTAAAAAAATCTTTACCAAAATACACAATGGAACCAGATGTTGGCTTCAGAGTGCTGAGCAACATTTGGATCGTAGTGGTCTTCCCCGCGCCGTTGTGGCCGAGCAAACCTAGAATTTCCCCTTTTTTGAGATCAAATGAAATCCCATTTACCGCAACAAAAGGAATTTTCCCTGGATAAACTTTCGATAAATCTCGAACAGATAAAACAATTTCTTCAGACATACAAATTAAAAGCCCTTTGCTCATTGAGCAAAGGGCTTTATGCTAACATCGAAATGTGATTCAGTGCAAATCAATCGTTAAAAATGAAGACCAGATCTTCTTCCTCTTCACGATAAACATATTTTTTCACACGTTTGTGGAATTCCGTAAATCCAGTTCCTCCAGGGATCATGTGTCCCATGATCAAATTCGATTTGAAATCGAGGAGGAAATCCGTTTTGCCTTCGCATGCTGCATCTGTCAGGACACGGGTTGTATCCTGGAACGAAGCCGCCGATACGAAAGATTCGGTGCCAAGAGATGCTTTTGTGATCCCCAATAAAACAGGAGCTGCTTGAGCAGGTCTTGCACCTTCTTCAATCACCTTTCTGTTTTGTTGATGGAAAAGCTTTTTGTCCACATCTTCGCCATACAGGAAGATCGTGTCGCCTGGATCGGTAACACGCACTTTCTGCAACATTTGGCGTACGATAATTTCAATGTGCTTGTCATTGATGTCGACCCCTTGGAGCCGGTATACTTCCTGCACCTGGTTTACGAGATATTTTTGCAATTCGCGCACGCCGCAAATTTCAAGGATCTCATGCGGGACCACCAAGCCATCTGTGATCTGTTGACCTTTGACGACGTTGTCGCCGCGCTGAACGATCAAGTGTTTAGTGAGCGGGATGAGATGCTCTTCTTCCATGCCCGAATCCTCATCTCGTACAACCACGATCCGCTTGTTTTTCTGAACGCCTCTGAAGTCGACCACTCCATCGATTTTAGCGATCTCGGCGGCATCCTTCGGTTTGCGGGCTTCGAAAAGCTCGGCAACACGCGGCAGACCACCGGTAATATCCTTCGTTTTGATCGCGCCCCGTGGCAATCTGGCGAGCAGCATACCTGCAGAGACACGCTGTCCTTCCTGCACGGAAATGAATGCACCTGATGGAATTGCATAAGTACCGACGAGTTCTGTGTATTCGGGATCTGCATAGATGACGATTTGCGGATGCAATTCGCCTCGATGCTGTTTTACGATCAGTTCGGTCTGTCCAGTCTGTTTGTTCACTTGTCGCTGGGTTGAAATGCCTTCGACCAAGTCTTCATATTTTACATACCCGGGACGCTCGCATATGATCGGGATATTATGTTGTTCCCAAACAGCAATTTTGGTTCCTTTTTTAATTTTGCTTCCATCTGCGACGAGAATCCTCGTTCCGAGTTCGACTGAGAATGTCTGAAGCGGTTCGATCGACTTTGTGCTCAGAAGTTTTTTATACTCTTCCAAAGTCCTGCCTTCATCGCGGACAATATGGAGTGACCCGTTTTTGTTCAGGGCAAGCCATATCCCCTCTTCGTTTTGCACGGTGCGCAGATCGGAATAGATCAATACCCCTTCGTGCTCTGCGAGAATTTCAGGGCTCAGGGCCGCAGAAGCGATACCACCCAAGTGGAATGTACGCATCGTGAGCTGAGTTCCAGGTTCGCCGATCGACTGTGCGGCAATGATGCCGACAGCTTCTCCCATTCCGACAACGAGCCCATTGGCCAAATTGACCCCGTAACATTTTGCGCATACACCACGCCGCGTTTCACAAGTGAGCGCTGAGCGGATCCGTATAGTTTCAATCCCCGCATCATCGATCGCTTGCGCTTGTAGTACTTTCAGCACATCGCCCGATTTAGCCAAGAGTCTTGTACTATCTCCAGGCTGATACACATCGTCGCAAACGGTACGTCCAAAGATACGGTCTTTAAGAGGCAAAAGCTCTTCTTGGCCTTGTTTGATCGCGGCGACTTCGATTCCATTTAAAGTTCCGCAGTCATCTTCGGTGACAATGACTTCTTGCGCAACGTCGACAAGACGTCGTGTCAAGTAACCAGAGTCGGCCGTTTTAAGAGCGGTGTCAGCAAGACCTTTACGCGCTCCGTGAGAAGAAATGAAATATTCCAACACGCTCAGTCCTTCGCGGAAATTTGAAGTGATCGGCGATTCGAGAATTTCTCCGGATGGTTTTGCCATCAAGCCTCGGAGGGCTCCAAGCTGCTTGACCTGGGATTTGTTGCCTCGAGCACCAGAATCCATCATCAAAAAGAGCGGGTTCAATTCCCCATCCCTCGGTTCGGAAATCATCTTGAACAGTTCCTCGGAAAGATCATCGGAGACCTCAGTCCAAATGCTGATGATCTTCGATTTTCGCTCGCCGTCTGTAATAATTCCGTCTTCGTATTGCTTCTTCACAGTTTCAATACGCGCATAGGCAGCTTCGATTACTTTTGCTTTATTTGTCGGAATACGGACATCGCAAATTCCCATTGAAAGAGCCGCTTTTGTCGCTTCGGAGAATCCAATATTTTTTAAATTGTCCAAAAACCTGACAGTGCCTTCCAATCCGACCTTTTTGTAGGCCTCGAGAACAAGTTCGCTCATTTTCTTTTTACGCAGAGCGTAATTTTGAAATCCGAGTTCTTTCGGTACGATGGTATTGAAAAGAACGCGGCCTGGCGTAGTCTCGATAAATCCACTTTCTAATTTAAGTTTAATTCTCTCATGGATGCGCAGACCTCTTCCGAGCTGGTCGCGTCTTCCTTCGATTTCGGGCCCTTCGAACCAATTGTAGCTTCCGCCTGCGCTCAATGCCAAAAGCACTTCTTGCATGTCCCGGAATACTTTGGTCTTCTTGCCGTGTTCTTCAGGAATATAAAGAGGATCATACATCAGATAATACAGTCCAAGAATCATATCCTGCGAAGGAACCGCAACCGGTTTTCCTGAAGAAGGCAGGAAAATGTTATCAGGCGCCATCATCAAGATCCTAGCTTCAAGCTGTGCCTCGATTGAAAGAGGTATGTGGACCGCCATCTGGTCACCGTCAAAGTCGGCATTGAATGCGGTACAGACAAGAGGATGGATCCGGATCGCTTTTCCTTCGATTAGAACAGGCTCGAATGCTTGAATCCCTAATCTGTGCAGAGTAGGCGCACGATTCAGCAGAACAGGATGGCCTTTGATGATCTCGTCCAGAACATCCCATACTTCAGGAGCTTGTCTCTGAATCATTTTTTTAGCCGAACGGATCGTATAGACATATCCGAGATCTTTCAGACGCTTTACGATGAATGGCTCAAACAACTCGAGCGCCATTTGTTTTGGAAGTCCGCATTGATTGAATTTGAGCTCTGGACCTACGATAATGACAGATCGTCCAGAATAGTCTACCCGTTTTCCTAAAAGATTCTGTCGGAATCGACCCTGTTTTCCTTTGAGCATTTCAGATAAGGCTTTCAAAGGACGATTTCCTGCTCCCATTACTGGATGTCCATGACGGCCATTGTCAAACAGCGCATCCACGGCTTCCTGCAGCATTCTCTTTTCGTTGCGTACGATGACTTCCGGCGTCTTTAACTTCAGAATAGATTTAAGTCGATTGTTCCGGTTGATGACTCGGCGATAGAGATCATTTAGGTCGGAAGTTGCAAAGCGGCCTCCGTCCAAAGGAACCAAGGGACGTAAATCCGGTGGAATCACCGGAATATTCGACATCACCATCCAGTCCGGCCGGTTTGGAGAAGAAGTAAATCCTTCTACGATTTTCAGGCGTTTTGCGAGCTTCATCCTCGCTTGCATCGATTTGGTTTTTCTCAATTTTTCTTTGAGATCAAGGACCAAAGCGCCCAAGTCTTCTTTTTCTAAAAGATCGCGAATTGCCTCTCCGCCCATTCTTGCTACGAACGCATCCGAACCCCATTTTTCTTGAGATTCCCGATACTCGACATCGGAGAGAAGTTGTTTTTTCTCAAGTGTCGTGCGGCCTGGGTCAAGGACAACATATTCTTCATAATAGATGACTCTTTCGAGGTCTGTCGCGGACATGCCTAAAATATTCCCGATCCGGGAAGGCATCGTCTTGAAAAACCAAATATGCACAACAGGTACGGCAAGTTCGATATGCGCCATCCGCTCACGTCTCACTTTAGAAAGTGTGACTTCTACGCCGCAGCGATCGCATACGATGCCTTTGTGTTTGATTTTTTTGTATTTACCGCAAGCACATTCCCAATCTCGGGTGGGTCCGAAGATCTTTTCACAAAATAACCCCCCCTTCTCCGGTTTGAAAGTGCGATAATTGATTGTTTCAGGTTTTTTGATCTCCCCTCTGGACCATTCATTGCAAATGACATCGTCAGACGCAATTTTGATAGTCAATTTATCAAATTGGGAATCGTTAAACTCGTGATCAGACATGAATTGCTCCCCTATTCATCTTGGCTGGCATGCTCTGGACGCATGTCTAAGCAAAGACCTTGCATTTCTTTCACTAATACATTAAAGGATTCCGGAGTTCCGGCAGTCAAGAGATTATCTCCTTTGACGATGGACTCATAAATTCGAGTGCGTCCTGCTACGTCATCCGATTTTACCGTTAGCATTTCTTGTAGCAGATGGGCTGCGCCATAAGCTTCCAAAGCCCACACTTCCATCTCTCCAAATCTTTGACCTCCCATTTGCGCCTTACCGCCTAGCGGTTGCTGTGTGACTAAAGAATAAGGGCCGATGGAGCGCGCGTGGATCTTGTCAGCAACAAGGTGGCTCAATTTCAACATATAGATGTAGCCAACGACAACGCGGCTGTCGAAACGTTCGCCCGTCCTTCCGTCATAGAGATGCATCTTTCCATCATCGGGCAAGCCCAATTCGCGCATCATTTCCCAGATTTTAGATTCAGGAAAACCCTCGAATACCGGGGTTTTTACATAAATCCCTGTCTTTTTCGCAGCGAACCCTAAATGGGTCTCGAGCAACTGTCCCATATTCATACGAGAAGGTACGCCGAGAGGATTCAAAATAATTTCGATCGATTGTCCATTTGGGAGGTAAGGCATATCGGCTTCGGGAACAATCTTTGAAACCACACCTTTGTTACCATGGCGTCCTGCCATCTTATCGCCCACTTGCAATTTCCGTTTTGAAGCGACATAGACTTTGACTTGACGAATGACCCCTGGATCGAGCTCAGTATCACCTTTGCGCATAAATTCTACTTCTGTCTTATGCTGCGATTGAAGCGTTTGCAATGCCACATCGTATTCTCGAAGGAGACTTTTTAATGTCGAGAAGATCTCGTGTTCCGACATGAGCAGATCTTCGGCTTTTTCCGACTCGAGCATCTCGATCATTTCCTGAGAAATCGTCTCTTCCTCTTTGATGAGAATATCACCGGTCTTGCGATGCATGATCGGGCCTGGAGCCTTTTCACCAAGTAGAAGAGCTCCGAGTTTTTCATGAAACTCGATCAGCAATTCAGCCTCTTTCGTCTTATAATCAGAATGAATGTCTTTGATCCGCGTCGCTTCTTCGACAAGCTCATCGTCTGTTTTAGAAAGTCTGTCCCGTCGGCTGAATACTTTCACATCCATGACCACGCCTTCAGTTCCTGGAGGAACAGTCAGCGAAGCATCCTTCACATCAGCCGCTTTTTCTCCGAAGATCGCTCTGAGCAATCTCTCTTCGGGCGCAAGCTCTGTTTCTGATTTTGGTGTGATTTTACCTACGAGAATATCGCCCGGTTTGACTTCGGCGCCGATCCGTATAATGCCATCTTCTCCAAGATTGGCAAGAGCCTCTTCAGAGACATTCGGAATATCGCGTGTGATTTCTTCCTTGCCGAGTTTTGTATCTCGGGCTGTCAACTCAAATTCCTCAAGATAGATAGATGTATAATAATCTTCTCTTAGAAGTTTTTCGGAAATGAGGATCGCATCCTCGTAATTGTATCCGCACCATGGCATGAACGCTACGAGCGCATTTTTGCCCAAAGCGATTTCACCCTTATCTGTCGAAGGGCCGTCTGCGATGACATCGCCGGCTTTGATCTTATCTCCGATATTGCAAAGAGGTGTTTGGTTGATACATGTTCCGCCATTCGATCTTAAGAATTTTTTCAGAATGTACGTCTTTTTATTCAACGGATTGGACTTCGCTGCAATCACGATCTTTAAACCATCGACATAGTCCACTGCCCCGTCTTCTTCAGCGACAATCACCGCGCCTGAGTCGCGTGCGGAACGTGCCTCAAGGCCTGTTCCCACCAATGGTGCATCTGTTTTCAAAAGCGGTACAGCCTGACGCTGCATGTTCGATCCCATCAAGGCGCGGTTGGCATCATCGTGCTCGAGGAACGGGATCAAACCCGTGACGATAGAGACCAATTGCTTTGAGGAAACATCCATATGCGTGACTTTTTCAGTCTCGATTTTAAGCGATTCTCCGTGATGCCTTGCCCAGCAGATCGGCTCGATGAACATATTATGTTCGTCGAGTAACGCAGAAGCCTGCGCGATGATGCAATTTTCTTCCTGGTCCGCAGTCATGTACTCGATTTCATCTATGACAACGCCGTCGCGTACGATGCAATATGGAGTTTCGATAAATCCGAATTCGTTGATCTTAGCAAAAGCGGAAAGAGAGGTGATCAATCCAATGTTCGGACCTTCAGGTGTTTCAATCGGGCAAATCCTTCCGTAGTGGCTAGGATGCACGTCGCGCACTTCGAAACCGGCGCGCTCCCGATTCAGACCGCCTGGCCCAAGGGATGATAATCTTCGTTTGTGTGTCAGCTCCGCAACTGGATTCGTTTGGTCCATAAATTGAGAAAGCTGAGATCTTCCAAAGAAATCCTTCAATACACCAGCCAGACCTTTGGCCGATACGACTTTTCCCGGTGTCAGTGTATCAGCGGAAAAATCGAAGAGGTTCATCCTTTCTTTGATGATCTTCTCCATTCTTGCAAGTCCAATTCGGCATTGATTTTGGATCAATTCGCCTACGGATCTCACGCGTCTGTTGCCCAAATGGTCGATATCGTCTACAACCGCGCCTTCTTCCCCTTTCTTTAAACGGATCAGATATTTTAAGGCGCCAATGACATCTTCTTTTCTCAACGTGACCGCAGCGAGCTCTTCATCATTCGTCTCAAGTCCAAGTTTTCGATTGAGCTTATATCTGCCTACACGTCCTAAATTATAACGTTTTGGATCGAAGAATAGCCGCATGATTGCAGAACGGGCATTAGAGAGTGTCGCCGGTTCGCCCGGTCTGATTTTGCGATAGAAATCTTTTAATGCTGTTTCGTAAGAATCGGTTGGGTCTTTGACGAGCATTTTGATGATCGGACTCGTTTCATCGGCATCTTCAGCGATGCGCACCGCTGCAACTCCTGCATCCAACATCCTCTTTAACATTGCTGTAGTGAGTTTTTCCGAAGCCTTGCCGAAAACTACGCCTGTTTCTTCATCGACTACGTCTTCAGCGAGAATTTTACCGACAAGTTTAGCAAAATCTTTGTCCGACTTGATTTTCATCTTGATCGTGCTAAAAAACTCTTCGATGATATCCGCATCAGTGGAATAACCAAGGGTTCTTATGAAAGATGTAGCGAGAATCTTTCGACGCCGTTTTTTTCTGTCGATGTAGATATAGATCAAGTCATTCGTATCGAAAGCTCCTTCTAGCCAACTGCCTCGATAAGGAATGATGCGAAAAGAATAGAGCATTGCTCCTTTGGAATGCCGCTCCTGTTCAAAAGATATCCCCGGGGAACGATGAAGCTGGGAAACGATGACCCGTTCAGCGCCATTGATGATGAACGTTCCCTTGTCGGTCATGACAGGAATTGTTCCCATGTAAACTTCTTCTTCTTTAATCCCGGTCTCGTCTGTAAGGCGGAATTTGACTTTTAAAGTTACATTATAGGTAATACCCCTGCGAATGCATTCTTCAGGATTGTACTTGGGAACTCCTAAACTATAAGAAATGTACTCGAGAATGGTTTTCTCATCATAAGATTTGATCGGAAATATTTCAGTGAAGACCTCTTGCAGTCCAACGTTCTCCCTTTCATGAGGCATTTTGTGCGCCTGAAGAAATTGAAAATACGATTTGATTTGAACTTCAATGAGGTTCGGAAGGTCAATGATCTCTTCCTTTTCACGAAAACTCACCCGATGAGGTGGCCTTTTTAGCATCGAACAGCTCCTAAGTAATTTGATCTTTCAACTCTCTCTACAGTTTACTGAGCACGCTTTCAACTGTATTTAAACAGCGACTCAGCACAGCCAAAATTACAAAAATTTCCAACAAAGCCAAAGAGCAGAAACCTTTAATCAGGCTTCTGCTCAAATACTTTATTGATTTAGGTTTCTTAGAGTCCTTTTAGCGTTGCTTTTCCGCCAGCAGCAGTGATCTTTTTACCGATTTCCTCTGCTTCTGCTTTTGGACAAGTTTCTTTGATGACTTTTGGAGCTCCATCAACCATATCTTTGGCTTCTTTTAATCCAAGCCCTGTAATTTCACGCACGACTTTGATCACGCCAATTTTCTTGTCCGCAGGCACTTCATCCAAAGTGACTTTGAACTCAGTTGATTCTGCTACAGGGGCCGCTGCTGCTGCAGGTGCTGCTGCCATCATCATTGGCGCTGCTGCAGCTGCTTTTACTCCCCATTTTTCTTCGAGTGCGGACTTTAATTTGGACATGTCCAGTACGCTAAGTTCGCTTAATGCGTCGACTAATTGTTCTATAGTTTGTTGTTGGGTACTCACAATATTACCTCTCTAATGATCTAATATAATGTTAAAATTTAGGCGTTGCTTTCGTTGCTTTGACTCTTGTTTTCTAAGCAGTGCATCACGCTTGTTAATAAAGCTTCCATCACAGAAAGCGTCTGGCTGAGCGGAGCTTCAAGCAATCCTAAGAACTGAGCCCGCATTTCATCTTTAGATGGCAGTTTGGAAATCAGCTCGACATCTTTTGCCGAACACAACATTCCTTCGAACCTGCCGCCTACGACATGAAAAATTTCTTCATTTTCATTGCAAAACCGATAGATCTCTTTCGTAACTGAGACCGGATCCTGTTCAGCAAAAACCACTGCAATATGTCCTTCCAACATCGCTTCATCAAGTGCGATGCCGGCAGCTTGTGCGGCTTTCATCAAGATTCTTTTTCGGACGACTTCGAAGTTTCCGCCTGATTTTCCGATACGAATCCTAAAATCTGAAGCCATGTTGGGATTTAATCCCTGATATCTTGTCAGAACCATTGCTGTGGACTGATCGATTTTTTCTTTAATCTCGTCTAATAATAACTGCTTTTCTGATCTCATAGAATTCGCACCTTAAATCTCTGATATTGAACTCAGGTCAATTTTCAGCCCTGGGCCCATCGTCGATGAGAGTGCCAAAGACTTAAGAAACTGTCCTTTCGCTGTTGAGGGTCTCGATCGTCCTACGGCACCTAAGAAGGTCATGATGTTCTGCATCAGCTTTTCTTTTGCAAAAGACAGCTTTCCGACCATGTTGTTTACAACGCCGTTTTTATCGATTTTAAATTCGATTTTACCAGCTTTTACTTCTTGGACTGCTTTCGCAACATCTGCAGTGACCGTGCCTGCTTTAGGCGTCGGCATCAGTCCTCGAGGGCCTAATATTTTTCCGAGCTTGCCGACCTCTCTCATCATGTCCGGTGTTGCTATCACGGCGCTAAAATCGGTCCAGCCATTTTTGATTTTCTCAAACAGTTCATCGGTTCCCGCATAATCAGCTCCAGCATTCAAAGCCTCTTTGACTTTGTCGCCTTTCGCAATTACAACTAAAACAACGTGCTTGCCGGTTCCATTCGGTAATGAAACTGTTCCACGCACTTGCTGATCCGACTTACGAGCATCTACGCTTGTTTTAAGCGATACTTCGACCGACTGATCAAATTTGACCGTCGGACAATTTTTTAATATATCGATAGCTTCCTCTAGCTTGTAGGTTTTCTCTACATCGACTAGTTTCTCTATCTCCCGAAATCTTTTGCTCTTTCGTGTCATCGTTGGTTAGCCTTCTACTATGTCTACGCCCATTGAACGAGCGGTTCCCATGACTAAGCGATCTGCCGCTTCTTCACTTCCCACTCTCATGTCTGCATATTTATTTTTCGCGATCTGTCTCACTTGAGATTTGGTCAATTTCCCTACTTTGTCCCTATTAGGCACCTTGGACCCAGATTCGATTCCGCATGTTTTTAAAATCATTCTGGATACGGGCGGCTGCTTAGTGATAAATGTAAAAGATTTGTCAGAAAACACAGAGATTTCAACAGGGAGAATGTCTCCTGCCTTGTCCTGTGTCTTTGCATTGAACTCCTTGCAAAAGCCCATGATGTTAACACCGGCCGAACCCAAAGCGGGCCCTATCGGCGGAGCTGGATTGGCTTTTCCAGCAGGGATCTGCAATTTGATTATTTTAACAAGCTTTTTAGCCATTTTAAAAATTCCTCATCACATTAAAATTCTATTATCCTACTTCAGTTTCAGCGGGCACCTGTTCAACTTGCCAAAATTCCAAATCATCGACACGCGTCTCGCGCCCGAAAATTGAGACCATTACGCTTAATCTGCCTTTTTCATGGAACACTTCGATCACTGTTCCAATAAAATTAACAAAGACGCCATCTGTAATCTTGACTTTGTCGCCGATGGCGATATTGTGCTTTTGAACGACTCCTTTTTTCTTCTCTTCCAGTTCGCTCAAAATCATGTCGACCTCTTGCTGGGCCAGAGGCGTAGGTTTCTCTCCGCCTAAAAAATCGATAACGCCGTTTGTGTTCTTGATGTACATCCATGCGTCATCGGTCAAATTCATTTTAATTAGTATGTAGCCTGGCCATAATCTTTTCTCGCTGATGCGCTGTTGTCCTCGCTTCACTTCAGCTACATTTTCTGTCGGGACGAGAATATCGCTGATCAATTCACTCATTCCTTTTGATTCCCGATTCTCTTCCAACGCTTTCTTTACTTTTTTTTCCTGACTGGACACGACTTGAACTACATACCACTTATGCATGTTGCCCCAACTTTATTAACCGAATATAAAATGCATGATGTAACGCACTGCGTGCAGCGCGCTGTTGATTATAAGGTCCGCAAGATAAATTCCCAACCCAAATATTAAAGTCGCACCGAGTACAATTTTTGTACAAAAAATCAACTCTTGCTTTGTCGTCCAGGTAACTTTTTTTAATTCTTCCTTAAACTCCTGGATAAAACTGAGCGCGCTGCGCTTTGTCACTTCAGATGTAGAGCGAGATAATTTCACATTTGTATCCATCAACTGCACTCATTAATATTTTTTAAGGAACGAGTGCGGAGGGATTCGAACCCCCGACCGGCGACTTTGGAGATCGCTGCTCTACCAGCTGAGCTACACACCCTTACATTAGGAGGCTTACAAATTTTGCCTCCTTAATGAAACAGCACTATTTTGCAGATCGACAACTTACTTTCAAAACAATATTATTTCAAAATTTTAGTTACCGTTCCAGCTCCAATGGTTCTTCCACCTTCGCGGATCGCAAAGCGCATTCCTTCTTCCATTGCAATCGGATGGATCAATTCAGCTGTAAGCTCAACATTGTCTCCAGGCATCACCATTTCTACTCCATCTGGGAGAGTGACTGTTCCAGTAACGTCGGTAGTGCGGAAGTAGAATTGAGGACGATAGCCGGTAAAAAATGGCTTATGCCGTCCGCCTTCATCTTTCGTCAGCACATAGATCGTCCCTTTAAATTTGGTATGGGGCGTACATGTACCAGGAGCAGACAACACCATTCCCCTTTCGATGTCTTTTTTCTCAAGACCGCGAAGAAGAATGCCCACGTTCTCTCCGGCACGAGCTTCATCAAGAGTCTTATTGAACATCTCAAGGCCTGTGACAACTGTATCTCTAGTTTCACGAATACCGACCAATTGAAGCTTATCGTTAACTCGTACGACACCTCTTTCGCAACGGCCAGTCGCTACAGTGCCTCGTCCGGAGATAGAGAACACATCTTCTATCGGCATCAGGAAAGGTTTGTCTGTTTCACGAACAGGAGTTGGTATTTTTTCATCTACGACTTTCATCAGGTCTTTAACGTTCTGAATATATTGAGCGTCGCCTTCCAGCGCCTTCAATGCAGAACCTCGGATAATTGGAACATCTTTGTAGCCTTTTGCTTCGAGCAGCTCCACGAGCTCCATTTCGACTAACTCGACAAGTTCTTCGTCCCCTTTGCCGATCATATCCATTTTGTTCAAGAAGACGACAATCGCAGGAACACCTACCTGGCGGGCCAAGAGAATGTGTTCTTTCGTCTGAGGCATTGCACCATCTGTAGCTGCAACCACCAGGATCGCACCGTCCATTTGCGCAGCGCCCGTGATCATGTTCTTTACATAGTCCGCGTGACCTGGGCAATCTACGTGCGCATAGTGACGGTTTTCAGTCTCATACTCGACATGTGTAGAATTGATCGTGATGCCGCGCGCTTTTTCTTCAGGGGTATTATCGATAGACGCATAATCACGATATTTAGCTTTGCCTTGCTCCGCTAGAACCTTCGTGATCGCTGCTGTCAATGAAGTTTTACCGTGGTCAACGTGACCGATTGTCCCGATATTGACATGCGGCTTCGTCCTTTGAAATGTTTCTTTTGCCATTATACTATCCTCCGTTAGGCTCCAGTATATTTTAATTTTTTATTTTCGCATTTTGCCCAGAATAGGAATTGAACCTACGGCCGCTTGCTTACCATGCAAGTGCTCTACCACTGAGCTATCTGGGCATTCCTAATGAGCTAAAGATCGAAAGCAACCAAGCTTATTCTTCAAGATAAATAAAATCAATAACTATCAATCTTGATCTTCTAAATTTTTTAAAATCCGTTTTTTAAGAATCACGATGTGTAAGGATAACAACTTAGACAGGTAATTAAAAAATTATCTTTGCCGGTAAATGATCCTAGCCTTGGTCAAATCGTAAGGCGACATCTCGACTGTCACCGAGTCTCCTACCAGCACACGGATGTTCCTCATTCTCATTTTTCCACACAGGTGCGCAATGACCCGCATCCCGTTTTCAAGAACTACCCGAAATGTCATATTGGGGAGCAATTCTTCGATCGTACCTTCGATCTTGATCGTATCTTCTTTTGGCATAGCTATGTGAATACACAATTAAACTTGAAGTACAGCTATGTAACATGATGTTTGCGTTTAATGTCAATCTTATATTTATACCGAACGTGATTCACGTTCGGTATGTGCCGCCTTGACATTTGTTTTGCAGGGCATATATACTGAACACGGTTTCAAATCATCTTAATGAGTAACATGGACAATCTTGATCCTGAGAAAAATGCTTCATGCCTTTCGAAGCAAGAAAACATTAAAAATTTATTTACGGATTGTGCAACCTCTCAGGCAAAATATCAAAAATTAATTGACCTTGGCCGCACATGCCTGCCTCTTGCTCCAGAATTCAAAACTTCAGATAACGTCGTCAATGGATGCCAAAGCACCATGTACCTACGTGCATTTCTAGATGACAATGGCAATGCAGTTTTCGAAGCAGAATCCGAGGCGTTGATCTCATCAGGCCTCGCCGCTCTTCTCATTTCAGTTTACAGCAATGAACCACCCGAAGTCGTCCTAACCTGCCCTCCTCATTTCATTGAAGAAATCGGCATTAGGGCTTCCCTCACTCCAGGGCGCTCCAATGGCCTTTCCAGCATGTATCTCCGGATGAAACAAGAAGCACTAAAATTATTAGTTAATCGTTAATAAATAGTTGGTTTCACTTTTGACTTTTAACCATTCAAAGAGTAACATAGTTCCATCTTTTTTAAAGGAGAACCCACATGAGCGCCTGTACTGTCAATGCATTAAATTCAAAATTTAATTTATTCAGTAAAGTCCATCGCAACGACCCTCCTGCGGAACCTAAAAAACCCTCTTTTCATTGGACGGTCGAGTCCAATCTGGAAGATGCTTACAAGTCGCATAAAACCTCGGGAATTCTGTGGAAAACTGCTGCCTATGTATCCGCATTCGCATATGGAATTCTTTCAACAGCTGCCTGTATCGCCACCTCGATCCTATTCGGTCCCGTTTATGCCCCATTTGCCGCTCTGGGTGCGATCAGTTTTATGGGCGTCGCAGGCGAATGTTTTACCGCACTTCAAAATAAAGCGAATACTTGTTTTGAAATGATGCGCGAAGAACGGTTCGCAGCAGATAAAGTGGCAGAACTCAAAAATTTAGATAGTTCCAAACTGGAATTCGTTCTCAGGTCTATGAATGTCTCAGTTTATTCAGTCACAAAAAATAATCAGATCACCGACGTGCATACATTGACGCCGCTTATTGGACGTTATGAGTATTGGAAAGCAATGGAACAGAATCTTCTCAAAGAAGCGGAGGAGATCCAAAACGATCCTGCATCATCTCCTGCAATGATCAGAAGAAATCGCTTAGATGCGTTTGCACGTAAAGAATCTGCCCATGAGGCTAAAGTCAAAGCAGCTTTTTATCTCCTTCTGCTCCGCAATCCTTCCTTTAAGGGAGATTTGGACAGTATTTGTGGGTTGTATATGCCATGTTTCACCGATCGGCAATTGGGAGTTGTATACGAGAAAAAGAACACCCCCGACCCATTTGTCATATTCAACAACAAAAAAGGCGTGATCGGCATTGAAGAACTAGAGGAGATGTCTATCTCTGATCTGGCCGCAAAGCTTTATGATGCTGCCCCAAAACCAGTTCAAATTCAATGATATAAACATTGGATTAAAGCAGATGCTGCGACAACGCGCAAGACTTGAAAAGGCTCTTTCAATATTTCGATTAAAAAAGGAATGGACTCCGGATCGCCGATATGCGCGATCGCTTCCAAAATATACACTTTTGTTTCCCGTTCCATGTGGGGATACACTTCCTGAAGAACTTTGATCGCAGCAGGATCGCTTCCTATCAAAGCTAAAATCAATGCAGCCTGAAATCGAACCTTTTCATCCGGGTCTGCCAGAAGGCCTCTCACGATTTCAAGCGACTCCTCATCCCCTTCTTGAAGCAAAGTAGAAGCAGCAGCGCTGATGACGCCCCAAGTCTGATTTTTTAAAAAGTTTCTCAACGCAGATTGCGCTTGGGCATGCCTCATCACACTAAGGACCGATAACAGCTCGAGATGGACCATTTGGTCGATGACTACAGGATAATTCGGGACCTGATCGATATGACGGACACGGCTTGGGCTCAGCGAACGAAAAAGAGGATTACCGCTGTTGTCCCACATCCACAATTCTTCTTTCTTTGAAGAGAGGATTGCATATAGCGCATTGCATGCAGAATCGACATGCACCCTCTGTCCGATCAGACCAAGCGCCAGATTGATGCGCACGTAAGGATCGCTGCTCTGTTTTAGGATTTTATCCGCCAATGCTGTTCCATTTTTCCCCGTCACAGAAAGAGCTGCTGCAGCTAGCCTTCGAAAATTGGGATTGCTGTCCGACATCCACTTTTCAAGATTATCTAAACCCGTTGCTTCATTGCACAACGTCATCAGCCACCCCGCCGTGATCGACACTTCAGGAGCAGGATCGTTTAGACTATTCTTAATCATCTCCACAAGGGTCTGTCCTTTATATTTTTGGATGCGCATCAGGCCCAAAGCATTGAGGGCCGACATCCGGACATCGGCGGAAGTATCTTGCAATAGAGAAATCAGAGTTCCGGCATGTTCTCTTAAATCGAGATGAGAAATGATCTCGGATGCAAGCTCCCGCAATCCCGCGCGAGGGCTCAACACCATGCTTTTCAATTCTTCCCTGTCAATGCTCTCATACATGTTCACAAGAGCAATGATCGCTTCCGTTTTTTCCTCAGCCAACGTTTTCGTATTGCCGATCAATCCTTTTAGAAAAGGCCTCATTTTTATCATCCGGAGCTGACCTGCCGCTTTGATCGCTTCCAGCCGTACATACCACACCTTTTCTGTCTTCAAAAGCCTTTCGATTTCGTCCTGCAAAGGTGCGTCTCCATATGACGCCGCGAGGCGCACTGCCATCGTACGCATCCAAGCGTTCGAGCTTCGCAAATGCATCAAAAGCAGAGGAATGGCCTTGGCATCTTGCGTAAACGAAGCTCCGAGCAATGCATTCATCCGGATGGAAAGCTGATTGGAACTTTTCCCATTATTGAGCACACCCCACGCCAACACTTCGAGCAAATTCCGGTTTTTGTGCTCTCCTTCGAAAATGCTCAATGTCTTTTGCCAATGGTCCAATGCGTCGACTTCCTCCCCGCTTTCACATAACGCCCGGATCAATGCAAAATGCAGTTGCTTCGACTCAGGAAAAAGCGCGAGTGATTTTTTTGCTTCCGCGACAGCGGAAACAGGATCATGGATAAACAGATGTGCATAGATCCGCTTTGCGGCGGCTTGCTCATCCAATGCCATGAGGAAAGAAGAACAGAGCGCAAAAGACCCTGTTATTATTTTTTTTAACATGAAAACTATCCGAGTCCAAAATGGCTCATTTTTTTGCCGCCTAAGAGATGGAAATGCAGATGCATCACAGTTTGTCCAGCATTGGTCCCATTATTGATAAGCAAGCGATAGCCATCTCCTATCCCAAATTCTTCGGCGAGCTTCTGCGCTACTTGCACGATTTCACCGATCAAAGGCAGATCTTCAGGTTGAATGGATTGAAGGTTTGGAATCTCTTTTTTCGGCATGATGAGAATATGCACAGGCGCAGCGGGTGCAATATCTTTAATGGCGAGGATCCGGTCGTTTTCAAATACCTTTTCACAAGGAAGCTGGCCTTTAATGATTTTTCCGAAAATTGTAGTCATGCTCGTTTCCTCAACATGTATTCTAACGCTTTCATCACATCTTCTTTTGTCTGCCACACAGAAATAAAGCGCCCCTTATGGCAAAAGATGGCTCCAGGAATGCCCGAAATTTTTGCAAGCTCCTCATCTCTGAGGCCCGCCCATTCTTGCGGCAAAGGAACGCGCACCTGCATCCGATGTTCCCCGTTTGGTGGAATGCCTCTAAGCTTCCAATGCCCTCCGGAAGGCATCACTACGAATAATGCCGGGTGGTGTTCCCCTCCCAATTCAAAGAAACTATCGATCCACGGAATAGCCGTTTCGAAGAACAAATAATTCATATTTGCTTTCATGGCCTCTTCCACTTTCTGCCGGCAGCTCTGAATGTAATGATATCTTTCGAGAAGCCGTTTGAGA
>DATIJE010000095.1:0-7702 GCA_035478995.1 Rhabdochlamydiaceae bacterium
GGCGCCGAAGCAGGGCATGTGCAAGCACATGTCCGATGCAGGCGGCTGCAAAGATGAAGATGCCGGCATTGCCAAAAACCAATTTTTCAAACACGTTCGGTATAATTCTCATTCTCCAAATTCTTTTTTCGCAGATTTTAATCGCTGCCGAAATCTTAGAAAATGAACCGATTAACAAACGTCACATTCTGTACTTGGTACAGCATCAGGATTTAAACCAAGCTCTTGATCTGTATGAAAAATATCGCCAAACATTTGGAAAACATGATTTTGAAATCCTGCAGCAGATGTCGTTCATCATCTTGGAGGAAGGAGCACGCAGCCATGAACCCGAAAGACAGCTTTTGAGCATGTATGGATCGAGCATTGGAGGGTGTTCCTCTTCAATAGATATTTTAGAGGCTGGTATTACAAGTTCTAATCCTGAAACACAAATGGCGTCGATCCAATTGTTAGGTCAGCTTCAAGACGACCGGAGCGATGAATTATTGAACAAAGCAATGTCATCAGATTTTCTGTATAGTAGGATGGAAGCCGCCTATCAGCTCGCGCTTCGTAAATCCCGCACTTCCGTCGGCCAGATCGAAGCGTTAATGCACAGAATTCCCCATCAGTTTTGGCCCTTCTTTCCTGAATATTTCGCTTTAATAGGAACCGCGGATGCGATTGCGATGCTGCGACACTTGATCGACGATACTTATCACAATGTACGGATCGAGGCGATCTTGAGCGCTGCGCGTTATGGGCGGGACGATCTTTTATCCTTGATCCGTGCACATTCTACCCATTTGAACATGGCAGAGCAGGAGGCTTGCGCTGCGGCCCTGGGAATGTTAAAAGATTCAAAATCCATGCCCCAATTAAAAAAACTCGCAAAATCTCCTTCCCCTAATGTGCAAATCGCTGCCTGCAGATCGCTGTATCTTTTAGGCGATCAAGATGCAAAAAACCAATTATTATCGCTGGCCCGATCGAAAAATTTGTTTGCAATTTCTCTTTTGGGCGATATGCCTGACACAGAAACCCTTCTTTTTGAATTGTCTCAAAACGATAATATACAAGTCCGTATCAATGCTGCGATAGCCCTTCTAAAAAGACGGGACCCTCGATCTATTCCGGGCATTTGCGAGATTTTAATCCGCGATACCAGGGATCTAGGAATTCAGCCTCAACTTTCTGTTGGCAGATCGCTGATGAGTTGGAAAATCATTCCTTCAGCTATTCAGCATTTGAAACATGAGTTGTACGATCTGATTGCGATCACTCTAAGTATCAGAGAACAAATTTTAAGCCAGTGTTTAGAATTGCCCGAAAAAGACTTTCTACTCTTGGCTTCAAAAATATTCGAAACCAGACAAATAGATATTATCCCCTTACTTGTCTCCCTGCTCCAAAATATTCAAACCCCAAACGCGATCTCACTGCTGCAGCACAGGGCCCAGGATGCAGGGGCTCCACTCATACGCGCATATTGCAGCTTGGCCCTTTTTCGACTCAAGCAGGCTGGCCCTTACGAGCAGACCCTTCTCGATTGGGTCGACAAAAAACGATCCACGGATATCATCCGATTTCGGCCCAGGCTGCCCAGAAAGGTATTTCTGGTCGACTCCCCTTTCGATCTTACTCCTGAAGAAAGCTCGCGGCTGCTTATAGAAACTTATGCTGCTATTGCCAGCCGCCACGAAGAACGAAGCATCGATATCATCCTCGAAGCGCTTAAAAGCGGGAACGATAAAAACCGCTACGTCCTGGCGGGTCTTCTCATGCTCGCCCTTCAATAGAGTCTCTTTAATTGTTTTTTATAATCTTTGATCAGGGCCTCCATAGACATATCGGGTGACATGTGCTATGCCAATGTCCCCTGTGACCCCCTTTGAGCTTCAATCCGCTTCGCCAAATCGAGTCCTCGTCGGGGAGCTGTGCAAAGCACTAGCCCCCACGCCTTTTTGGCTCTCCTGCGATTCGATTTTGCTTTGCGCCTTGAATCCATTGGCTGCAATGCGCGTTCCTTCCCAAACCTGGCAGTTTGGGTCCCTTCCACGTCGCATCGCAGGGCTATTCTATTATGGTAAAATTTAGGTTATCCAAATTAACGAATTCGAAAACTATTAAATATTTTCAATATTCTTTTCCCAAATAAACATGGCCCTGCGACGCGATGTGGAAGGGACCCGAACCGACAGGTTTGGGAGGGAACACACGTTGCAGCCGACGGCTGTTGCAGGCAAAGAGCAATCGCACCGCAGGAACGTAGACAGTGCTATGCACGGCGGAGGACGAGGACGCGATAGTAAGCGACATCAAGTCGCGCACGTTGATCGAAGCATGAACAGCTCAATGGGGTCGCTGGGGACTTCAGTCACCCGACATGTATTATAGAGGCCTATTTGCAACCGATCCCACACTCTTGCTCTAAAGCTAATTATGAGTGAAATAAACCCGAGCTCAAGTTATGATTGCCTCCTGATAATTGTACGAAAACATCAAGATGCTACGGGCAAATACACTGCTATTTCTCTTATCCCCATTTGTTCTTTCTGCGGCTGAGGAAGTTCTCTTTTCCCCTGAAACGCATATCGAACAACCAGAATTCCATGCAGATCTCAATGAGACGGAAGAAGAATGGCCATTGTATTCATTGCCCGCGGGATGCGAAGACTTCAATGGGCCTGAACTGCTGCGGAAAAAAGAAATCGTCTTCGATGCGACTCCGCCCTTCTATGAAGACTCTCGGTACGATCCCCCGCCTCCTTTAGGACCTCCGGAAGTTCTGGAAAGAAAAGAACCCAAAATCCTCCCCAATCAGGAATTCGAAGTGAATCTTAAAGACCCTGTCTTCAACCATGGAGTATTGATGACAGAGCACGGAGGAGTTGTCAAAGGAGAAGGGATCAGGATCCAGGCGCAAAAAATTGAATACATAAACAAAATTGAAAATGGGATCCCCATTCAGAAAGTAATCGCTGAAGGCGATTTGATGATCGATTACGCCGGGACTGTTTTTGTAGGAAGAAAACTGGAATATGACTTCGTCAAGAAAAGTGGAATGCTGGACGATGGAAAGACATTCGTAAACGTGTGGTTTTTAGGAGGAAAACAGATCGAGCTTCAAGAAGATGGAAGCTATATCATTCACCACGCTTATATCACAACTTGCGAAAGCCAGGAAAACACCTGGGATATCGATGCAGGAATGGTCAAAATCACAAAAGAACATTTGCTTTCCGCTAAGAATATCCGCCTGCGATTCATCAAAATCCCTTTTTTGTGGTTTCCTTCTTTTAAAAGCAATCTCAAGGTATTCAAAGACCCGCCTGTTAAATATAAACTGACTTGGGACAAAGGACTAGGGCCTCGGGCAACCTTGCGCTATCGGTTCTTTTCTTGGGAAAGGTTCAGCGCTTATTTCAGATTTGACTATCGTATCTCAAGAGGTCCTGGAGCTGCCATTGAAACCGATTATAAATCGCTCGACAAGCGCACGATCTTCCGCACTAAAAACTATGGAGCGTTTGACAAAGAAGTTCCGGATGAACGAAGCAATAAGCGATTTCGATTGCAAGGGCTGATCCATACCGAGACCCCCGATCATAGGACACAAGTGCATATGACCTGGGACAAAATGCGCGATGACAAAATGCCAGCAGATTTTAAAAGTGATGATTTCGAGGTCAATACTCAGAAACGGACGATCCTGTTCATCAATCATCAAGGAGACAATTTATATTCAAGCTTCCGTGTACAGCCAAGGATCAATTCTTTCCAAAGTTTGAACCAGGAACTGCCCTGGTTCATGGCCGGCATGCGTCCCTTTGAAATTGGAAGAACTGGCGTGATCTCTGAGAATTATATCAATGCCTCATTTTTAGATTATATCTACGTGAATAAGCTCCATGAACTGGTACCCAACATCCATTCGGTCAGAGCTGAAACCCAAAATATGCTTTATCGGCCTATCCCCACCCCTTTTCTCACAATCACCCCGCACGCGGGATTTATCGGCATTGCATACAATAACAGCCCCCAACACGAGGCAAGAGGCCAGGCCATCCTCGCATATGGAGGAGAGATCTTAAGCCGCTTTTCAAGAGCCTATGCACACCTGAAACACTTAATCGAGCCCTATGCGATTTATGAAGGGTATACAAGGCCGACAGTCGGCCTGGACAAGCATTTTATCTTCAATATCGACGATGGGTATTTTCTCCTCGATCAGCTCCGTCTAGGCGTCCGCAATACCCTCTTCTCCTATCGACATAGCCCTTTTCTGGGCACTGTAATTACAGATATCTACACTTACGGTTTTTTCGATCAGCGCACCTATAAAAAGGCCTTTCCAAAAGGGTATCTCGATGCAGAATGGAACCGCACCTTTTATAGCCTTAAGGGATATTTCTGTTGGAACTTTGAAGAACAGGTCCTGGACTATTCAAATATCAGAGCCGATTGGACGGTCAGTGAAAATTTTGCCTTTGGCCTGGAGTTCAGACATCGAAGCAAATTCGATTGGCGCAAAGCCAACCACGAGAACTTTTTCTTGGATGTGGCCCGGACTATCCCGCAATTGCTGGCATCTCCCCTCTCCGATAAACGAAATACATTACTTACCAGGGCCCAGGTCCGGCTTTCGCCAAAAGTGACATGCCATTTCGAATCCCATCATGGTTGGGGACGCAGAAAAGAGCGCAGATACAACGAAGAAAAAGTGGAACTATTTGCGATGCTGCCATGCAACTGGCGCTTGAAAGTAGCCTATCAGCACATGCCGAACGACAACCGCTTTACCGGAGGCGTGTCTTTAGTGAAATAAACAACTTATCGATATTCACTATCACCAAATACTGATAAAAACTCTTTTAAAACCTCTTGTTCATTTTCTACAGGAGCCTTCAATGCTTCTTCTACCAGTTTTCTAACATCGGGTTGTAGTTTTCCCATGAATCCAGTAGCTGGCTGTCCACTTAAGGGATCTTCTAGAAATGATATAAAGTCAGATGGTAGGTCTTCAGCTTGAAAGGGATCACTGCTTCCACCTAGGTCCTCTATTGGAACCGGATCCTGTATGCTATGGAGTTCGGTCATCAGTCCACCGGAAAATGATTCTAAATCAATTGGTTGTTTTTCTGTTCCAGTTCCTGAATTGGCCTCTTCCTCTTCTCTATTTTTAAATTTCACTTGAATGGAATAAAGACTTAATAAAGCGTCTCTTCTACTACCACGAAGCATATTTTTTATCAAAGTATCAAGATCCGAATCTTGTATATCCGCTGCGTTCTTAATCCTTTCTAAAATTTTTTTAACAGTATAGAAGGGCCTATCTACATGTATACCATTTCCTTTCAGCGGCTTATAATCATTGGAGAAACACCCAAAGTCTTTACATAGCCAATTTACCTCGTTTTTATTTAGAAACTGTACCTGGATATTCTCTGGAATAAAATAAGTCATTTCTGCATCTGAAAGAGTGCCTGCTTTTATTAATGCATCTAAAGCCTTTTTTGGGATTTCTAGCATCTTTGATTTTGTTAGCTGCTTCGACTCACATACTGTCAAAAAATCATATCGCGTATCACGCGTTAATGGAGGATTCAAGACAGGATTTGAAATCGAACCCTGATTAAACTCTCCTTGTATACGTTGACGTTTTGACTGTTCAGGTAATTGCTCTAAATCAATTGGTAGGCTTCTGCTTCCTGAAACAGCAAGCTGAGGGATGGCAAAATTTATCTGATGGTTTTGTGACTGGATGCTTTCTGGTCTGATAATGGTTACAGGATGTGGTATTCCCCAAGAGAAACGGTTTCGGCGGCGACCGGCTTTTGCTAGAAACTCATCTAAATATGAGCCTGTTAAAGCCTCGTTATTTGATTGAGTCTTATTTCTTTGAGTTAGGGATTCGATAGGCGAATTAGTTTCATTATTTACTCTCATAAATTCCTTCTATTTAATTATTAAATTATAATACTAATTATTATAATATAATAATCAGTATTATTCAATAAAATAAATTTTAATTAATATCAAATAGAGAATTTTAAGCTATTGATTTACAAATACTTAGCTATTCCTTAATTGTCATAGTCGTACAATAGCCCTTCAAAAAATGGATCGGAAAAAAAATCTTCAAAATTTAACTGTGGATAATCTTCGTCTTGGGGGATTAACTTTGGATATTCTGCGGGTTCGGTCGTTGTTTGAGATAGTTCAAAACCATCATTAGAGATGAGTGGATTTAATTCTTCGCTAGTTTGAACAGGAACCGGATTTACTTGCGGGGCAGCCAAAAGTGGAAATTTGGAAGATCTTAAATCAGCATCAGCTTCATAACCTTTTCTTTTTGAGCCACGGTTAACCCTTTCTGTAAGATCTTTTTCAAATGTCAGTTTTGGTCCAGCTACTGAAAGGGCCTCTTCCAGTTTAAATTTCAATCGAAAGGCGTAAAAGTCTCTTACAGCAGCTTTAAGTGTTGCCTCCTTCTTTAACGTAAGAAGCTCATTTATTAACGCATTCAGATCAGGATCATCTAAGTTTACAGCCTGCTTCATTTTCTCTAAAATTTTTCCGACACAATATGCATTTTTGCATTTAACATACCCTTTATTATAGTTTGACTTAGAATATTGGGTTGGCTTCTTGTAATCATTTTGAAGATCTGACGCGCCCTTGAGAATCCCTTTTACCTCATTATTACTTAGAAACTGCACCTGAATATTCTCTGGAATATAATAAGCCATTTCTTCATCCGACAAACCATCAAGCGAATCTAGTATTGCTTCTAAAGCTAATTTTGGAAGTTCCAAAAGCATTGAATTTGTTAACAACTTCCTCTTACATAAATCCAAATAATTACATTGGTTACCATGACCGATCGTGTCTGGGTTGATAATGGTTACGTTATATTCCTGGCCTAAATCAATAGGATGACTCTTGTCGCCATACTGGTTTTTAGTTAAAAACCTGAATTGATCTCCAATCGGAATCTCGTTAACCTTTATCTGAGGCAAAGAGCCGATCGGCACATTATTAGTTCTAGGGTTTACTTGATTTATTGACATAAATTCCTTAACTATCCTTGTTTATAAGCCTTGTTTGTATATGGCTGATTCTATTGATCGCTTCTGTTGAAGAAAAGGCGGGATGTGAAATCGGATTTTTCAATAAATTGATCAACTCTTCTACTTCCTTATCTTTTTTATATTCTTTTGCAATATCCTCCAAAATCACACCGACAGTATATCTATTTGAATATTTCAGAGATTCACGTTTTAATTGTTGTGAAATGTATTTTTCAGGTACTGCTGTTATTCTTCTTTTAAAAAACAACTGTAATTGCCCATTTTCAAAATCTATCAGTGCATTTTTGGGTATAAGATCGAGCAATCCATTTTCATTAATGCCGCTTGTATTTCTTACCGTTTCTTTCAGGACATATTTTGGTAATTCTAATTTTTGATATAATTTTAAGTCAGCATCTGAAAACCATTTGCCTTTAGACACAAGAGAGGCAATACGCGCCTCGCTCTTTTGCAAAATGCTTTCCGCAGATGGATTTTTAATCGAAGAAGACGTAGATTTTTGTTCTGCCAAACCTTCTTCCATTCTTTTAAACTTTAATTGAATCTTTGAAATTCTCGATAAAGCTTTGGCAGGTCTAATTCTCACTTTGAGATTCGAGATCATGCCTTTTTTTAACTCATCGAGT
>DATIJE010000096.1:0-1887 GCA_035478995.1 Rhabdochlamydiaceae bacterium
GTTCCCCCCTGCGCTTGATCCTTTTCTTCGTCTAACGTTTCCGATTCCGCTACCGGAATGGCAATCGATGGACTGCCCACATTCATCGTTTCTCTTCGGCTTCTTTGAGATCCTTTTGATTCCTCATACGAGGCCATATGCCCTTTGGATGAATAGGGAGGGGTATACAAAGAAGTTAAACTGTCTTGCAAGGACTGGTGCTTGAACAAAGGAGCTTGATGAGGAGTGGACTCAATGGTTTGTGCCTGATCCGCAGTACAATATGGACACGTTTCCGCATCGATCGGGATCATTCCATCGCAGCTGGTGCACATCTTTTTACGATCAGCAGGATTCATAAATCACACTCCTTGAAATTGGACAAGGCTTGTTATTGACCAGGCCATCTGAGGCCTAGTTTTCCTTTAATCCAATTCTGACACAGCGCGTAAAATCTTTCTATATTTTATTTGTAATAGGTCCTCTCTCTCGTTATAGATCACCTAGTTTTCTTGGATTTAATTTTTGGTCGGTCTTTCCAAGAGTTTTTTCAGTTCATTATCCGCTTTTATAAATGCTTGGTCTTTCATAAGACATTCTTTATCTGCTTTTTCCACTTCTTCTCTTAATTCCCGGAATGTGTATTTTTTTATTTCTCCAGAAAAAACGGATTGTACCTTCCAATTTGTCAGTGCACAAAGGGCGTGTAATTTTTCTTTCCAGGAAATCGATTTATTTTGCGAAGAAACCATTTCCTTCCTCAGTTTTTCGCACTTTAATTTCAAATTTTCTACTGATAGATTTGCAATGCTACGCCATTCCTTGCATACTCGAAAGCATCGAAAGAAACTTTTAGAATCTAAATAAGAAAATATACTGGGAAGTAATGGTCTAAGAATGTCAGGCATTTCAAATATTATATGTTTATTAATATTATTGATGATCATGATAATTCCTTTTTTAATTAAAATTGTTATCTTACATATATTATAAACAACTACCGCTTATTATCGAATAACATTAATAATTTTAAATATGCATAAGTCTTTTAGAATAAATTTAATGGAAATAAAATTATAAAGATTTATTTAATTAATTCTAATAAACTCCTTCCTTAGAGTTTTCTTCGAGCGGAATTTTTGGTGGGCAACATTTTCCAGAATGCGCTAGAATTCCAAGAAACATCATTGCAGGATCTCTATTATGGAAAAACAGAAGTTCGATCTCGCCGTCATAGGAGCCGGCCCTGGGGGATACGTCGCGGCAATCAAAGCGGCCCAGAATGGGAAAAAAGTGGCATTGATAGAGAAAGGCTATCTCGGCGGATCGTGCTTGAATGTGGGCTGCATCCCTACAAAGACCCTGCTGGCCAATGCCCAGGTTATGGAAAAGTTACAAATGGCGAGCGATTACGGGATCACTGTCGGATCTGTGTCTTTTGATTACGGAAAGATGAAGACTCGCAAAGATGGCGTAGTTGAAAAAATTAGAAAAAGCCTGGAAGGACTGCTCCTTTCAAATAAGATCACGATTTTGAGGGGCGAAGCCGCCTTCGAATCTCCAAAAGAGATCAAAATCAAAGGCCAGGATTCTCTTTTTATTTACGCCGATAATGCAATCATCGCCACCGGATCGGTGCCTTTGGACATCCCTGCTTTTCCTTGCGACCATAAGCGCATTTTGAATTCATCATCAATTCTGGAAATGACAGATCTGCCTAAAACGCTTGCGATCATCGGCGGCGGATATATCGGATGTGAATTCGCCAGCCTGTATGCTGAATTCGGCGTCAAAGTGATCATTCTCGAGGCTTTGCCTTCCATCATCTCTTTTCAGGGAAAAACCATGGCGGAAGCGTTGACGCGTGCTTTTGTAAAAAAAGGGATCGAAATTCAGACCAACGTGTTT
>DATIJE010000097.1:0-6418 GCA_035478995.1 Rhabdochlamydiaceae bacterium
AAAATCTGAATAATGATAGGATTTTCTAAAATTAAATATTAGGTAAAGCGATGGTTCAAGAGCGCAATGCAATTCCAGTCGAAGATAAATGGGACGTCGAAGCATTATATCCAACGTTGCAAAATTGGGAAGAAGACATGAAAAAATGGGGAAGAGAGAGCCAACATCCCCATTGGCCGGAACTCCTTCCATTCAAAGGAAAGCTAGGTGAAGGCGCGGCAACGATCAAAGCTCTTGCGGACATCAGTTTCAACATCGAAAGGCAATTGTCAAAATTGTTCACTTATGCCCATTTGCGACACGATGAAGACGTTGCCGATGACACTTATAAAAATGCCTATGTCCGGATCACTTCCCTTCTTCATGATTTTAGGCATGAAACCTCTTGGATCGAACCTGAAATCCTCCAAATTCCTGAGCAAAAACTGTCGCAATTCCTCGAATCCGGGGAACTCAAAGAGATCAAGGTCCATCTTGAAAAAATAGTCAGGATGAAACCTCATACTTTGACAGCGGAAAAAGAGGAATTGCTGGCTTTAGCTGGTCAGCCTTTGGAAACCGCGCATCGTTCTTTCAGCGCATTCAGCAATGCGGACTTGAAATTTGCTCCTGTTCAGAATAGCAAGGGGGAAATCCTTGAGCTTACAAATGGCAAATATCTATTATACATGCATGACCATGACCGCAAGCTGCGCGAACAGGCTTTCAAAAATATACATAATGGTTACAAGTCTTTTGAAAATACGTTATGCGAACTCGTCAACGGCCAAGTGCAGAAGCACGTATTCGATATGCGCTCTAGAAAATTCAAAAGTTGTTTGGAGGCGGCCTTATTTCCGCATCAAATTGAAACGAGCGGTTACACTTCTCTGATCGAAGCTGTAAGGGGGCGGCTCAGTTCTCTGCATCAGTATATGCGTTTAAGGAAAAAGCTTCTGGGCTACGATGATCTCCATTTGTACGATTTGCATGTTTCCCTCGTTCCCGATGTCGATATGTCGATGAAATACAGTGAAGCCGTTCAACGCGTTATGAATTCTGTGGGAGTTTTGGGCAAAGAATACCAGACCGTTTTGTCCAATGGCCTTTCGAAGGAAAGATGGGTCGATTGCTATGAAAACGCCCGTAAAAGATCTGGCGCTTATTCGAGCGGATGTTTCGATAGCAGACCCTATATTCTTATGAATTATCAAGGTACATTCAATGACGTGATGACTTTGTCGCATGAAGCGGGGCACAGTATGCATACCTATCTCAGCTGCCGCAATCAGCCTTATCAGTATTCTCAATATCCCATATTCGTCGCGGAAGTCGCATCTACTTTTAATGAAGAGTTATTGGCTTCTGATCTTATGGCGCAAGCTTCGAGCAAAGAACAGAAATGTTTCTTGATCAATGAAAAGATCGATGATATTCGGGGAACTCTTTTCCGTCAGACAATGTTCGCTGAGTTCGAACTTAAATTGCATCAGTGGGCGGAACAAGGAATCCCTCTAACTCCGTCCATGCTAAAAACAGAGTATCGAAAACTGAACGAGGATTATTATGGTCCTGACCTAGTGATTGATGAAGAAAGCGATATCGAATGGGCTCGCGTCCCTCATTTTTACTATAATTTTTATGTTTATCAATATGCTACCGGCGTGAGCGCCGCGCTGGCTTTAGTTGATAAAATTAAGAAAGAAAAAGAAGAGGCCAGGGATCGATATTTGAAATTTTTATCCTCCGGTAGTAGCCAATATCCTTTGGATTTATTAAAGATGGCCGGAGTGGACATGAGAAAAAAAGATCCAGTCGAAGCTGCAATCGATCATTTTGACACGCTCGTAAACGATCTTTCACATTTAATGGCCTAAACTTTTCTTTTGATTCTTGTCGTAAACGTGTCCGCGCCTGTGCCCGATTATATAAAAAATCATTGCCGTAAATTCGGTTCCACAGTATCTCATTGTGATGATTAAAAAATTAATTTTTTCAATTTTTCTTCCAGGACATCGAACTCATGCGCCGAAAAGTGAAAGACTCGTTTATTGTTGTAAATGAAAAAGGATTGCACACTCGACCCTCGACGGAACTGGTGAAATGCGCCACTTCTTTTAAATCTCAAGTGACCCTTTGTTATCAGAATTTGAGCGTAAATGCCAAATCTCTGTTAGGAATACTCATGCTGGCAGCAGCAAGAGGAGCTAGAATTCAGGTGGAAGCAGTAGGGGATGATGCTGAAGATGCTGTAAAAGGCATTTTGAATCTCGCCCGAAACAAATTTAACATTAAGTATTAGAAAAGATTATTCTTCCACAGGAACGGCTTTTTCAAATACATCTTTTCGACAAAAGACAGGCACATTATTCATGAGTGCCAATGTGATGCAATCGCTTGGCCGTGCATCAATTTCCAAGATATGCATTTCTTCGCCGATCTGCTGCTGAAGAAAGATACGGGCAAAATAGATCGTATCTTCAATATCATTGATAACTATTTGGACAATTTTAATATTCAGTCCGCGAAAAACCTGATTGAGAAGATCGTGCGTCAAAGGACGCAGTTTTCGCTCATCCGTGAGATGCATTTGAATATTCTGCCCCACTGTAGGTTCCGTATAGATTGCGAAACGTTTTTTTTCCGTGCCAAGAATAATTACGGTGTACGTTCGTGACTGCATGATCTTATTGAACGCGACCGGAATTAATTCTGTGTCCATAATCTTCCGCTATTGATATTTAATTGTATTTTAATCCTGGACTACAATTTGTCCATCCAAAAAACTGATCACCACGCGGCCCGCCAGATTGAAAAAGTATCCTGTATCTATCACACCAGGAATGCTGATGATCAATGCTTCGTCCCTTTCCGGGTCGTCTGTAGGCGTATCGTATTGAACATCAAAAATCCAATTGTGATTGTCCGTCGAAAAAAAAGCACCTTCGGCTGTTTTACGAATCGTTCCCTTAAAGCCGAAATGTTCCAGCTTTTTTATTGTGGAAAGGTAGCCGAAAGGAATGATTTCCACAGGGAGTTTGCACATTCCCAGTTTTGATACCAGTTTGCTCTCATCGACAATGACGACCATTTCAGAACTCATGCTGGCGACGATTTTTTCTCTGAGCAAAGCGCCTCCTCCTCCTTTGATCATCCGTTTCAAAGGATCGATTTCGTCTGCTCCGTCTACTGTCATATCAATAGCTGAGATCTGATTGATATCGACGATCGGAATTCCGCCTGCAGAAGCCTGCTTCAACGATTGCTCCGAGCTTGCAACCCCTTTGATTTTCAGTCCTTCGCGGCATCTTTGAATGAGTCTTTCAATAAAATAAAAAGCAGTCGATCCAGTGCCCAAGCCTACGATCATTCCATCTTGAACTAAATCAGCACCATTAATGCCTGCGGCTTTTTTTGCTGCTTCTATAGACATATAACCCAGTGTATCTATTTTTGAAGCTTAGCATCTTCTATTAGGTTGCGCAAGAGTTATGCAGAACGTGATTGAATTAAAATCTTTATAGACCTAGAATGAAAAAGCTGCAGCAGGATAAAAAGGTGGAGAGGGTAAGCATGCGCGAATGTCTGGAAAAAAGTAAAAAGAAAGTCATTGCAGAGGAAAGTTCGAAAACGAGAAAAGCAAGGGAAAAGCTGAAAAAACAACTGGATGCTGTTGAAAAAAAGATCACTCCACAAGCCCTTGAAAGAAAAACGATAGAAATCCATCGCTGGATCGCCCGGCACGCCCCGCATCGAGTTGTGCTTAGAACAAAAGCCATTTCATTATTCGATGAGAACCAGAATGCTGCAAAGCTCAGCGAAAAGGTAGTTGGGATCGCGGAACATCTGCATCAGGAGATTCTCAAACTAAATGAGACAAAACCTGAGAATTTCTGGAACAAGGATGGACAAAAGAAAATGGTCCATCAACTTTCTCAAGAAAAAAAGCCCTTCTAAAATATTCCCCTTTGTTAGAAAATTCTTTCTCATTAGAGGCAGTTGCAAAACTTCCGGACTTCAGAAAATGGATGATTTTGGTACCAATTCTCAGAGCCAGCTTGCTGGCTCGGTTCGCGCTTACGAAGACATACCCGATAGGGTAGGCGAGGAAGCGCGGAGAGAATTGGTACCAAAAGGGCGATTTTATGAGGTCCTGGAGTTTTGCAACTGACTCATTACCCAAAGTAGTTGTTTTATGCCTAATGTTATCGACTGTCTTGAAGAACGTGGTTTCATCGATGCGATCACCTCAGAGGAATTGCATGAGAGGGCTGAGAAGCCGATGAAAGTTTATATGGGGTTTGACCCTACAGCGGATAGTCTGCATCTAGGCAATCTGGTCGGGATCATGGCGCTTGGATGGATGCAGAAATTTGGGCATACACCGATTGTCCTTCTAGGAGGAGCCACAGGAAAAATTGGAGACCCCTCGGGCAAAAGCATAGAACGTCCTTTATTAGATGAACCTACGGTTCTGATAAATATGAGGCGCATTCAAAAACATTTTGAAAGGGTTCTGGATTTTTTTAACATTCATGCAAAGCCCCTCGTTTTAAACAATGATGAATGGCTGAACAAGTTTTCATTGATCGAATTTTTGCGCGATGTAGGCAAGCATTTTAGGGTAGGTCCTATGCTGTCAAAAGAAAGCGTTCGGGCCAGGTTCGATTCTGAGGAAGGGATCAGCTTTACGGAATTCAGTTATCAGGTTCTTCAAGGATATGATTTTTATCATTTGCATTCAAATTATGGAGTGTGCCTGCAAATGGGGGGAAGCGATCAGTGGGGCAATATCACTGCCGGACTAGAATTGATCAGAAAAATATCAGGAACAAGTGTGTATGGCCTGACATGGCCATTGCTCACTAGAAGCGATGGAAAAAAATTTGGAAAAAGTGAAGAGGGCGCGATATGGCTTGCCGAAGATCGATGTTCAGTATACGACTTTTACCAATATTTAGTTCGTGTGCCTGATGCAGATGTCATTAAATTAATGCGCATGCTGACATTTATGGACATGGCCGAGATCAAAGACTACGAAGCCCGGATGAACAGCAAAGATTATATTCCAAACACCGCTCAAAAGCGGCTTGCCGAAGAGGTGACTCGAATGATGCATGGCGAGGATGGCCTGGAAACGGCTTTGCGGGTAACAGGAGGGGCTGCGCCCGGCGCAAAAACGGTCCTGAATGTGGATATGCTGCAAGAAATCGAACAAGACATGCCCCATGTAAAATTAATTTCAGAAGAAGTCCTGGGTCAAAAATTCGTAGATGTCGCTTCAAAGATCGGATTCCTTGCAAGCAAGGGGGAAGCTGTCCGACTGATTAAAAATGGCGGAGCTTATTTGAACAATGAAAAAATCGAAGATCCAAATCTGTGTTTTGGCGCTGAACATCTGATCGGCGGCAAATATCTTCTATTGGGGATGGGTAAAAAGAAGAAGATGCTCATTTCCCTTGCCCACATGTGATTCAAAATTGATTGTCGAAATTTTTTTATAAAAACAACTTGCCTGAAAATCAACAGGATACAACAATGAGCTAAAAAAAGCATGCGGCACTTGTTCGCTTTGCTCACGAAACAACAAGGAGTCTAGAATATGGCGACAATCACCAAAAAGAAACTCATACAAGTGATTTCCCAAGATCGTGGAGTGCATCCAAACGATGTTCGAAATGTGATTCAATCTTTTCTAGACAAAATGACAGATTATCTATCCGTAGGGGATAGGCTGGAGTTTCGCGATTTCGGAGTTTTTGAAGTCGTGGAAAGAAAGCAGAAAATCGGCCGCAATCCTAAAAACGCGGGCATTCCTATCGTCATTCCTCCAAGAAGGGCGGTAAAGTTCACTCCCGGTAAAAAAATGCGCAAGCTGATCGAGAAAAAAGTGGCCCCGAAACAGGAAATTCCTAATTTACCTAAATAAACTTTATATCAATTCCAATTTTTGAATTTACAATAAGCAGGATTAAAAATTAGGTTTGCGTTGACCTGTTCCATTGCCTAAATTCCGATTTCTTAATCACTTTGTATACATAAAAACATAATTAATTTTTTCCTTGTCATTTCTATAGTTGAAAAATATTCAGATTTGTTGATAATTACAGCATATAATTAGTTATGTATGGAAGTGCCTTAGATTTTTTTTGAGGACTACTGCGGAGGGAATTATCGTGTCTTTTCCAAAAATTATTTTAACGGGATCTGTTTTGGTTTTTGTTGCAATCGGCATCACTGCGGTTGTTAAAAAAAAACGTCAACGGGCCGAATCCGTTGCAACCTCAGTACAAATAGAGGTTAACAGAGGGCAATCGAAAGACACGGGCTTTCAAAAAGTCCAAGTATTACAGCCGGGCGAAAAGAAACCGCAGCCGATAGAACTCGCTTCTACACAGAAACCCGCTAAAGAAACGACGAAAAATAAACGGGAAAAGGG
>DATIJE010000098.1:0-6707 GCA_035478995.1 Rhabdochlamydiaceae bacterium
GGCCGAGCATATTTATAAAACTTTATTCGTGAATGGAAACAAAATGGCACTGCGGCGCGACGTGGAAGGGGCCCGAACCGACAGGTTTGGGAAGGAACGCGCGCCGCAGCCGATGGATTCAAGGCGCAAAACAAAATCGAACCGCAGGAGAGCCGAAGGCTAGAGGAGGCTAGTGCTGCGCACAGTCTCCCGACGAGGACTCGATTTGGTGAAGCGGATTGAATCTCAAGAGGGTCGCAGGGAACATGGGCGTGCCGCATGTTACCCGACATGTCTATGGACAGCTTTTTAAATTTCTAAAGAAATTCCATTAATATATTAGGATTCTTCGGGTTTCATGAGAGGGAAGAATAGAACGTCGCGGATGGAGTGGGCGTTCGCAAAGAGCATCACCATCCGGTCAACGCCAATCCCCAGTCCGCCTGTAGGCGGCATTCCCTGGCAAATCGCTTCGATAAACTCTTCGTCGAGAGGGTTGGCCTCTTCGTCGCCTGCAAGCTTTTTAGCGGCCTGCTCCTCGAGCAATTTTCTTTGCAGTTCTGGATCGTTGAGCTCGGTATAAGAATTGCAAAACTCTCCGGCCATGATGAACGTTTCGAAACGCTCCACGAAATTCTCTTTTCGCAGCGTTGGATCCCGATGCAGTTTGCATAAAGGAGTGGTCTCGATAGGATGGTCGATGATGTGGTGAGGCTGGATGAGATGAGATTCGACTAATTCTTCGAAGAGCATCGATATCAAGAGGCCTCGCGCCGCTTTTCGGACCTCTTTTGGATCGGACTCGGTTTTTTCTTTGAGAATGTGACGCATGTCATCGTCGGTCAAAGTATCGACGTCTATCTCAGCATATTTTTTGATGCTGTCTTTCATGCTGAGCCTGGTCCAAGGCGCTTTGAGCTCGATGGTCTGTTCTTTCCCTTCTGGATCGGTTAGAGTGATCTGCGTCTTTCCAAATAATTCCAGTGCGACCCACTCGAAGAGCTGTTCTGTAAGGACCATCATGTCGTTGTAATCGGAATAGGCAGCATATGCTTCCAGTTCGGTAAATTCTGGATTGTGTGTCCGATCGATTCCCTCGTTGCGGAATACTTTTCCGATCTCAAACACTTTGTTGAAACCACCGACAATTAATTTTTTAAGAGGGATTTCCAATGAAATGCGCAGGAACATCTCTTGGTCAAGGGCGTTGAGCTTACTGACAAAAGGCTTGGCTTGGGCGCCTCCGTAGACATTTTGCAAAATAGGAGTTTCTACCTCTAGAAAACCCTTTTTTTCAAAATAAATCCTAATAAGCCTGAGGATCTGTGTTCGCAGACGAAATTGGTCGATCACATCGGAATGTGTGATCAGGTCCAGCCATCGTTTTCTGTAGCGAACCCCTTTGTCCGCAAGACCGCTGTGCTTATCAGGAAGAGGCAAGAGCGTTTTGCACAACAGGGTGACTGTCTTTGCAAAGATTGTCAATTCACCCTTTTGGGTTCTGAATACATTGCCTTGGATGCCGATGATGTCTCCGAGGTCGATCTTTTTTTCAATAAACTTTAAAGAGGTCAGTTCCGGATTTGGAGCTAGACCGGATACGTGGGTAAGATCCCGGTTGAACATGATTTGGATACGACCCGTTTCATCCTGGACTTGGGCAAACGCGTTCTTGCCCATCGATCGAAAGAGGACCAATCTTCCTGCGATCACAACCTCTTCGGTCGATCCTGCAGCGGCATCCTCGCTGTGGCCCATTTCTTGACCTGCATATTTGTCAGCCAGCTGATGGAGTGTATGGGTAGGAGAATATTCGGGAGGATAGGGATCGATGCCCATCGCCTGGATCTCCGCCAATTTGGCACTCCGGTTCCGGAATTCTTCATGTTGATGATATTCAGGGCCATGAGAGGTCATAGTTTCAACCTTTGATAATATTGTACTGGACATATCCTTCCCGAGATAAAATAACGATTTTAGTTCTTTTCCCTCTAAACTGCAACTGAGAGTTTTGAATCATCAAATGTAAAAAAAATTTCTTAAAACGGAATGATATTTGATCACTGTATTTGAAGATCGGTATATTTTTTCTGGAATGGACTCAAAATGGTTATTATCGAGATGAACGACCTGTATTTTTGTTAGATTTCGAAAAGATACTGGTAAAGTGGCCAAATAATTATTATTTAGGTCGAGAATTTCCAGGTGTTTGAGATTCCCAAAAGAAGAAGGGAGGGCCTGCAAAGCATTATCCGCGATTTTAAATTCTTTCAATTGTTTAAGATGGCCGAAAGAATCCGGTAAAGTTTCCAAATCGTTATCAGTAAGATCAAGCAATTTCAATTTTCTAAGATTCCCAAACGAGTTCGGGAGGACATCGATCTTATTTTCCGAGAGATCTAATTCTTCCAATTGCTTGAGGTTTCCGAAAGATTCTGAAAGGGAAGTCAAGAGATTGTGTTTGAGAGAAAGCTGTTTCAAATGGGCAAGCTGGTAAAAAGACTTTGGTAGGTGTTTCAGACTGTTATTAAAAACAGATATTGTTTTCAGATTTGAGAAATGTTCAAAGCAGTCCGGCAGAGTTTCAAATCTGTTATTCGATAACTGAAGCACTTTGAGTTTCTTGAGTTTTTCAAAACCATCAGGCAAAGCGCTCATCGCGTTGCGATCAAGATTGAGTTTTTTCAAATTTGTAAGATTTGCAAATGACTCTGGCAGGTGTTCAAGATGATTATTCGATACATTGAGCTTTCGTAAAGCTGTTGCATGAGTGATTTCTTCTGGAAAAAATGAAAGAGATAAATGGCATAATTCAAGTTTTGAAAACCGTTTAGTTCCCTTGAACCACGTCTGCTTGGATTGAAGCTTGTCCAGCATCCAGAGACTCATTTCTTCAGCAATTTTTAAGAGATCTCCATTGTTCGAGCTGACGGTGTCATTATCCATTAAATTTGGAAGGTTTTTAGCAGTGGGATTCTGCTCGGCAATTTGTTTGAATGCAAGAATCAGATCCATCGCTTTTTTTTCCAGATTTGGGGCAACAGCTTTTGCAATTGCATGAAGTCGGATAGGACTGAGTTTACTGGAAGAGAGAATGATCTTCTCATTCGACACGAAATATGGCGTATGATCAAAGAGCAATTTTTTTCCATCTAAAAGAGAAAGGCCATTTTTAATCACTCTTGTATAGACTTCCTTCACAAGGACTCGATCACGTTCTTCTTCGGACATCTTTGTTTTTTCGTATTTGCGCTTTGCCGCATTGCAATAAAAAGCCAGTTCTGTATTTTTTTCGTATTTTCTGAACAGGTAACGATATAACGCTGCTCGATTCGCTTCTTTAAAAGAGGTTGAAATCCGTTCGGTTTTTGCCGGATCGCCGACAAACAGCGCGATCCGTTGCAATATCTCAGTCGGTTTATCTGAAATAGACAAGGGCATAGGTGGAATCCTTTAAAAAAAGGTAGAAGATGGATCGACATCGATTAACATTTTGACATCTCGATGTTTGAGAGACGTTTTGATTTCTTCAAATAACGAAACAAGATTGGATATCTTCTCCATTTTGATTAAAAATTGAAAGCGATATTTATCTTTTACTTTCGCGTGGCCGCAAGGGATGACGGGATGCAGCTCGCAGGTTTGGGGCAATCTATGAATGAGAGCCTGGCGTATTGCTTGAGCTGATTGCATGGTTTTTTCTAGATGAGGTCCGCTGAAGGTACATTTGATGAAATGGGAAAAAGGAGGATAGTTGAAGAGTTTGCGCACCTCGATTTCCTTATTGTAAAATGCGTGATAGTCTTGTGCTGAGGCAAGGAGGATCGTTTCCTGATCGGGAATGTGCGTTTGAATGATCACCTCTCCAGGCAAAGCGCCTCTCCCTGACCTTCCTGCCACTTGAGTGATGAGTTGAAAGACAGATTCCGATGACCGGAAATCGGGAATGTTCAGATTGATATCGGCATTTAGAACACCGACTAATGTAACCATAGGAAAATGCAGTCCTTTGGCGACCATTTGGGTCCCAATGAGCACATCGGCTTTGCCGGCTCGAAATTGCTTGAACAGCCGGTCATGACTTCCTTTATGCCTTGTTGTGTCTGCATCTAATCTCAAAGTGCGCACCTGAGGAAAAATGGCATGCAAGGCGCGTTCGACTTGTTCCGTTCCCGCCCCTTTGTATTTTAAACTGTCAGGAGAGTTGCAATTTGGACAAGATCTCGGCACAGGGGAGAGGCGGTAGTCGCAGAGATGGCATGCTAGGACGGCCTCGTTCAAGTGATGGGTCAAGCTGATATCGCAATGAGGACAGCGGATGATGTAGGCGCATTTGATACACAGTTGCGATGTGTGGAATCCTCTTCGATTCAAAAAAAGAAGGCATTGTTCTCCAGTTTCTATTCTTGTTTTTATTCCGTTCAACAGAGATTCAGAAAACAAGGTGAACCCATTTGATTTACGGAATTCTGCACGCATATCTACTATGGAGACTTTGGGCAATTCAGATGTATCCGTTCTGCAAGAGAGGGTGCTGAGGAGGTATTTTCCTTTTTGGGCATTGTGATAGCTTTCGAGACACGGCGTGGCGCTTCCGAGCACCACTGTCGAATGGGACAACTTACCACGCATCACCGCGATATCGCGCGCATGATAACAGGGAGAATCGTCGCTTTGCTTGTAGGAAGACTCATGTTCCTCGTCGACAATAATTAAACCAAGATTTGCGACCGGGCTGAAGATTGCAGACCTTGCGCCTACGACAATTTTGCACGTTCCATCCAGAATATGATGCCAGATGTCGCGTCGCTCTCCTTGTCCCAAACGATGATGTAAAATAGCGATCTTGTCTTCGAATCTCCCTTTCAGTCTTTCTAAGGTTTGACCTGTCAAAGCAATTTCAGGCACCAGGAGAATAGCTCCCAAGCCAAGCTGTAATGCATGCTCGATCGCTTGCAGATAGACTTCTGTCTTTCCGCTTCCTGTAACTCCATGGACGAGATGGGTTTCAAAATGTTTGCTATTTAGAGTCTGTTTGATTTTATCCAGTGCAGCCTGTTGCTCAGGATTTAACAGTTTTGCCTTGGTCTTGAAATAGTCCATTTCGATTGAAAGGGATCTGTCGACTTGAACAGGAGAACAGCTTAGAATCTTTTTTTTGATCAATGAATCGATAGGGCTGCGCGATACTCCCGCTTTTTCTAAAATTTCTGAGAGAAAAAGTCCTTTCGGAGATGTCAAGATCACATCGATGACTTCTGCTTGAGAAGAGTTTGAGGCTCTACTTTTTTGACACAGTTCGACTAATTCATTTTTGGAAAGGAGGGGTCTGATGAACAATTGCTGTTTTTGTTCTACCCCGCTTCGAATCGTAGAAGGAAGCATCGATCGCAACACCTTTCTTAGAGGCGTGCAATAATAACTTGCAATCCAACGCGCCAATCGGAAGAGTTCCTCCGAAATGAAAGTCTTTTCAGACAAGATGTCACCGATCGACTGGACATTGGCTACTTCAGGAGTATTTTTAAGGGCTAAAATCATTCCCTTCCGCATCATTCCTTTAATGGGAGCGAGAACCCGGACGCCGGGTTTGGCCTTTTCAATCAAATGGGATGGCACTGCATAATCCAATGATTTGTCGATAGCGGAATCTAAGATGACAGAAGCATAGATCAGTTTTTCAAGATCTGACATAACTTTTGCCAAAGAGATCGTTTCAAGAGAGGCGTTTTAAAGTAGGAAGAGAAAGGAGATAGCAGCAAAAGAGGGATGTTTCCCAAAAAAAATTGAGATGTGCTTTGAATCTCTTTGTAATGCCGTTTCAGTTCAGGACATTTATGGATTGTTTGTGCAGAGGCGATCATGAGCTTGATCTTATACCGGGCGGGATCCAAAAACAAATCCCATTTTTTTTCCAGCCGTCTTATGTCAAGAAGTTTTGCAGGCACCAGAGAAATGTCAATGGCTTTGACGAGATTTTTTAAAAAATGGATCTCCTGATTCGACTCGTTAAAAAATAAGATGACGGCGTCAGCGACATCATTCTGCTCTTTCCACATACTTGAGATTTTTTTTGCTAAGGAATCATCTGGAATGTGCGGCGTTACAGTGAGATATGGAGCCGCTTGCCTTACAATTTGCTCCAGTTCCTTTATCGGTTCTATTGTAATCGTAGACAAAGGTTCGAGCTTTAAGATGGGATCGTCTTCTTTCTTGACTGCTTCCATTGTTTTGCTGGCGACTTTCTCAATAGGAGCTTTGTTTATTAGTGGGATTTCCTTTTTCTCAAGCTTATATTCTACTTTTTTTTGCGGAACGGGTTTGGACGACTTGAAGAAAAATTGATTAGCTGAAGAAGAAGCTAAGATCGTATGCTTGTTACCCAATTCTTCTAAAACATTCCGTAGGTCACGGATGAGTTTTTGGAATTCATGTTTTCTTCGATACAACATGTATCTTTTCCAATTCGTTAAAGAGAAATTTGATTTCATTCAGGATCGCAGTGAACCCTCGTTTTTGATAATTCTCAGTGATCAATTTTTTGATGGCTTCTAAACCTTCCGGATGCAATTTTAGCAATATTCCTTTGCATGTCTCGGATGGGACCATTTCGGAAATTTCTTTTTGGTTTTTCAATAAAAAAAACAACAGATTTTCATTGTGGCGGTGAGATTCCAAAAATGGGAAAAGAGAGGAGAACAAAACGCTTAGATCTTCCGAGATCCCGT
>DATIJE010000099.1:0-9578 GCA_035478995.1 Rhabdochlamydiaceae bacterium
TAATGGAGTTATTTATGAGTATATTTAATATTAATGGAGTTGGACCTTATATAAAATCTTTTCTAACACCCAAAGATTTAGTGGTGTCGGAAAGAGTTAGCAAACAATGGGAAAAAGACGCACAAAATCCTGGTCTTTGGAAGCAATATGGGTATGAAAGTAAAAACGATTTTAAATGCATTTTTGAAGAATCGATGAAATATGTGCAATCGCTGCGCCGCTCATCGGATGACACTCTAAAAATAAAACATTATGTGAAGATAATCAAAGGATTCCAATTAAAAGAAATGTTAGAGCAAAAGAATAATAATGTGAAGGGATGGTACTTCACTATTGGCGGTATCAAAACGATTGTACTCGGCATTTTTACACCGAAAGAGATCAATGATATGGATCCAGAAGATCGAAGGGGTTTCCTCACAGGTCTAGAATTTACAGCGATTACACAAAGCATTTTTACACCAAAAGAGATCAAAGAAATGTCTAAAAATGATCGCGATCATCTGATAACTAAAGAATCATTGGAAATGATTAAAGCTAAAATTCATACTCCCGAGGAAATATTAATGATTAAAGCTAAAATTCATACTCCCAAGGAAACAGTAAGGATTCAATCAAACTCCCTTGTAGGAAGCTTTGATGGTCTAGCAGACTTATGTCTAAGAGGAGACTCTGGACCTCCTAAAAAAATGAAACGCGGATATAAAATGATCTGAGAATTTTATAGTATCTTTCAAATTGTTGAAATAATTTTATTTAATAATTAAAGCAGGAATTTATGAGCATAATTAATAATTATAAAAACGAATCTACTATTCATTCTTCAGCAATGGAGACCGAGGAACACGGAGAGGAAAATAAACAAGATTATCAGCGGATTTTGGCATCATTAGCCATGACACAGTTCTCGGCAGAGCAAACTCAAAAATTAAAATACTATGTGGATTCCGATCTAATAAAAGGAATTCAATTAAAAGAAATGTTAGAGCAGAATGCTTATGGAAAGCTATGGTGCTTTTCTGCGAGTGGCTTGGATGCGATTGGGCTCGGCATTTGTACACCCAATGAGATCGGCGAGATGGATCCCCTTGTTCGACAATGGACAATAAATGAGACAGTTTTGAAAGCAATTAAGCTTGGAATTTTTACAAAGGATGAGATTAGAGACATGGATCGGCATGATCGACCATCGTTGTTAAATGAAAATGTGTTGATAGCGATTATGCATGGCATTTTTTCAAAGGATGAGATCAAAAACATGGATGGAAGCGATCGACAATGGTTGCTAAATAGGGAATCATTGAAAATGATTAAATCTAAAACTCTCACTCGTGAACAAATATTAGAGATTCGATCACACGTATTCAACAAAAATCTGGGTGCGCTTTTAAAACGAAAAGCTGAAGAACTCGATCCGGGACCTTCTAAAAAAACGAAACACAATTAATTGCTGAAGAACTCTTTGAATTGGGGCTGCAATGACGCTGGGACAATTTCTTCTACGGCGTTTTTGTCATACATTAGAAAATAAGTACAAGCGATCATGATCCCAAAAGCGGGATTGAAAAGAGTGACGAACAAAGCAAGCCCGCAGACTAAAGACCTTCTAAAAGAAATCCAAGATTTCACAGCTCTTTCTCTAATAAATGAGACCTTGTGCAAAGTAATCACAGTTGCAACTGTGGACACAATGAGTTGGGCCGTGGAATACGCGATCCAGAAAAGATCTACTATGAAAAGCGAAATGAAAAAAAGACGCGCAGCAACCGATGTAAACACTCGGTCCCGGTTCGTATAGGAAACCTGATTGAGATTTTCCTCTTCGTATCTTTCCGATGAGGCGCTCTGGATTTGTTCAGGTTCTTCTACAGTCTCTTCTTTTTCTTTTGCTTCGAATATGTCGTAGATCGGCATCCTTTACCTTAGCACTTAGATTGTGGGGAGAATCAAAATGTATAAAAAAAGTTTGATCTTAGCAAGGCCCATGTCTATTTTTTATGTTTTATTTTGTTAAATCCATTGAGGGCCGCGATCCGATAGCCTTCAGCATAAGTGGGATAATTGAAAACCTGGTCGATGAAGTAATCGATCCTCGCATTAAAGCTCATTGCCACCTGGCCGATATGGATCACCTCTGTCGCCGCGCGTCCGATAATATGAATGCCTAGAATTTCTAGAGTGTCGGCGTGGAATAGAATTTTGAACATTCCCGGATCATTGCCTACAATTTGATTTCTCGCGATCTCGTAGTAATAAGCTCTGCCGATCTCATATCTGAATCCGAGCTCTTTAAGCTGGGTTTCTGTATAACCGCAAGAGGAGATCTCTGGGATCGTATAAATGCCTATCGGATAAAAAGTGGGAAAGTGATGTGTTTGCGCTCCAAAAGCATGCCGGATCGCAAGCCTTCCCTGCTCCATGCTCGTCGCGGCAAGGGCGGGGCCTCCGATCACATCGCCTGCGGCATAGATGTTTGGAACCACGGTTTGAAAGAGCGCATTGACAGGGATATAGCCCGCCTTGTCCACGGAAATGCCCGCGTTCTCGATGTGCAATTGGTCGACATTGGCTACCCGTCCTAAAGCATAGAGCAACATTTCAGCCCGATAGACACTTCCATCGTTACAAGTGACTTCCACATAATCCGTAGTTTTTAAAATCGTTTCCGCTTCCTTATTTCCAACCACTTTCAATCCAATGCCGCTGAGGGCCTTTTGTAAATGCATGCCGATTTCCGAGTCGAGGAGCGGCAGCAAATGCTCTCTTTTATCGATCACTGTGATCTCTGTTCCAAGGGCTGCAAAAAAACTCGCATATTCAGAACCGATGATGCCGCCCCCTAAAACGATCATCGTCTTAGGCAAATGATCAATGGATAATAGACGCGTCGAATCGAGAATTTGATGTTCGTCAAAAGGAACGTTGTTCGGATTCCGCGGCTTGGATCCTGTGGCAATAAGAAAAACATCCCCTTTTACTTGATGGAGGACCCGTTTTTCATCGTCCAATATCAGGATCTTAGTTTGATCTTCGAACCTTGCCGCGCCTGTGACCAGTTTGATCTTGTTCTTTTCAAATTGCCGCAAGATCATCTTGCGCTGTTCGTCCAAAATGCGATGGAGACGGTAGTTCAGATCATTGATCGACACCTGTCGGATTTGGATGGTCTCAGTGTCCGCATAGAAGCTGCGCTGATAGAAATCTGTAAGATCGAGAATCGCTTCGCGAAGTGATTTCGAAGGAATCGTACCGGAGTTTAAAGACGCTCCTCCGGGGAGGTCTTTTTCAACGACAATGACAGACTTGCCCAGTTTCGCAGCCTGGATTGCGGCTTTTTGCCCTGCCGGACCAGAACCGATAATCACAAGGTCTGCATACAATTCGTCCACAAAACCCTCGTTAGTCTTTCGAGAAGATCCAAAAACATTGGAAAGGATTGGCAAAAGTTTTAATAGACACTTTGACGCTATCCTCCCTCACAAAAGTCAACTTATTATGGAATAGCTGCGTATAAAAATGAAGAGTCCGGTAGATGGCCGGGTCATCTCCTTGCGGAAACAGGGTTTTCGGAGCGCAGCTTTCTCTGAAAAAAAGAGTGCCACCCAATCTGAGCCATCCGTGAAGTCTGCGAGCCAGAATGTGCACTTCTTCATCATTCAGATACATGAACAGCCAATTGATAAAAATAAAATCAAAGGACTCGTCATCGAATTCAAGTCCCATAACATCTTTGCAAACAAACTCGATATTTGAACAATCTGAATGCTCTCTTTGATTCTCTTCGACGAAATGAGAGATGAAATCCACGGTAGTCACGTGTTTTGCACGGGCCGCAAAATATCCGGTATAGCGGCCTATCCCTGAACCAAGTTCCAAAACCGATTTCATGTTAAGATCAGGAAGATAGCTGATGATCTCCTCTCTTTCTTCGAGGTCGATCTCTTCTCCTATGGCATTGAGGAACATGCTCGGAATGTTCGGCTCTAACTGATTCCAAAAAGGATATGCGATCTCGGCCCGGCCCATTCTATGCTCGTATCTGTGATTAAAATTTTAATTTAACCCTCCAAATATTCTTGTTCAATAAGAATTGAACTGCTAAACTTCCTACCACTATAATTGATTTGTCTATAACGAGTTTAGGAGCTGATCATGACTAAGAGATGTCAAGTTACCGGCAAAAGGCCTTCCACAGGCAATCGATACGCCATCCGCGGCATTGCCAAGAAGAAAAAAGGCGTCGGTCTGAAAATAACCGGTATCACAAGACGCCGTTTCCTGCCTAATCTTATGAAAAAACGGTTTTGGTATGCTGATGAAAATCGCTTTGTCACCCTGCGTTTGACTGCCAATGCGATGCGCACTATCGACAAGGTGGGACTTTCTACAATCATTCGCGAAATGAGAGCAGCTGGAGAAAAGGTTTAAAAAGACGATTTTCGTCTCATCCATTTCCGGTGTTTTGGGATTTTATCTTTGGTTGATTTTTGCCGCGACAAGCCACAAATTGCCCGATGACAAACATCCCATGCTTTTTTATTCCAATCAACACCGGCAAGATTTAAAACAGACTTTCGCCCAAGCTATAAAACAAGCAAAAAAATCCATTCATCTATATATGTATGCCGTCACTGATCCAGAATTAATTGGATTATTGACCGACAAAGCGGCAGAAGGAGTGTCTACTTCCATTTTTTTTGATCCAGGAGCATCTTCCGGACCCCATTTAAAAGAAAATGGGTATTTGGCCGTCTATCCCATCGCAAGCAAAGGGCTAATGCATCGAAAAATCCTCGTTATCGATGAAAAACTAGTTTTTCTTGGCTCCGCTAACATGACGACGCAATCTCTAAAAATGCACGATAATCTGGTGGTTGGAATAACCAATTCTTCTTTGGCTCAGGCCTTGACCGATCCCTCCTTTCTCTCAATGCATTTTCATGCAGGAAAGCAGCCAGGAGAACTTTTTCTTTTACCGGATAAAACCAACACCGCCCTAGAGCGCATCATCGACCTTATTAAAAAGGCTAAAAACAGCATTTACATCGCCATGTTTACACTGACTCACCCTACGATCATCGATGCTTTAGCGGAAGCCCACGCGAGAAACGTAGAGGTAAAAGTTGCCGTAGATTTTTATACCGGGAAAGGGGCGAGCATGAAGAGCCTGGAGGCTCTTCGAGCCAAAGAGGTTCCTGTGTTTTTAAGCCTGGGCCAGCAACTTCTACATCATAAATGGGCTTACATCGATGACTCAATCCTGGTCGTAGGGTCGGCGAATTGGACAAAAGCCGCATTTTCTCAAAACCAGGATTGTTTCCTTATCTTAAACAATCTTACAGAAGAACAAAGAAAATTTATGAATAAAATATGGAAAACTATTTATTTAGAATCCTCTTTGTATTAATATGTAAATAAAGTGAGAAATGTTTATTATGAACATTCTTTGGATGTCCTTCTCCTTATTTCTCCTGATGGACTCTATCGGCAATATCCCTATCTTTATTGCTCTGTTGAAAGATATCCCGCCAAAAAGAGAAAAATGGATCATTCTTAGAGAATTGATCATTGCGCTTACCATCATTATCATCTTCTTTTTCATTGGAGAACCGCTGCTCAGCGCCCTTAAAGTCCAGCAATATTCGGTTCTGATCGCCGGGGGCGTCATTTTGTTCCTCATTGCAATAAAAATGATCTTTCCTACTCTTAAGAATGGTGCGCATGAACAGCACCGAGACAAAGAACCTTTTATCGTACCTATGGCAGTTCCTTTGATAGCAGGGCCAGCTGTTCTGGCCGCAGTCATGCTTTATTCCCATGAGCAAACATCGAGATGGCTGCCTATCGGTGCTATTCTCATCGCCTGGGCAGCATCGACCATCGTATTGATCTCCGCATCCATTTTGAAAAAATGGCTTGGATGGCGGGGGATCACAGCTTGCGAACGGTTGATGGGCCTTTTACTTACTTTAATCGCCGTCCAGATGTTCCTGGAAGGCGTCTCTCTCTACACAGCGCGTTAACCATGTCCAATATCAAACTCACTGTTGTCTATAATGGCACCAATTATCTGGGATGGCAAAAGACCAAAATGGGGCCGAGCATCGAAGAAGCATTGGAAAAAATTTTATCTCAAATCTTGAGGCAAAAAATCCGTCTGCAAGCCGCTAGCCGTACCGATGCAGGCGTTCATGCAGAAGAACAAGTTGTGAATTTCTTCTCTGAGAAAACGGATATAGATTTATATCGCCTGAAGAGAGGATTGAACGGTCTTTTGCCGGACGACATTTCTATTAAAGCCATAGAGAATGCGCCGATCGATTTTCATCCGACCCTCGATTGCAGTGGAAAGGAATACCATTATCAGATCTGCAATAGCCGCGCCCAGCTCCCGTTTTATCGGCAATTTTCCTGGCATTACTATTATCCTCTTTGCATTGACGAAATGCAAAAGACTGCTGTTTATTTGATTGGAAAGCACGACTTCTCAGCTTTCTGCAATGACAAAACAACCGCTCAAAACAATATCCGCGAGATTTATCAAATAGATGTGTTGCCACTGGAATCTGAACGATTGAAAATCCGAATTCATGGAAATGCATTTCTTTATAACATGGTCAGGATCATCGTTGGCACTCTCGTCTATATAGGCGCAGGCAAATTAAACTCCGATTCCATAGTAGAAATTCTGAATAGCCGTGATCGGACTAAAGCAGGCATCACAGCCCCTGCTCATGGACTCACCTTGCATAAAGTGTTCTATCAACCTTGAAAGTTTTGGGTTGTCAGGTATAAAATTGTTTTCTTTTGGAAGCGAAAATCTATGATATCACGAAATGATCCTTGCTGGTGCGGCAGCGGCCAAAAATGGAAAAAATGCCATTTTCCCATTGAAGCTCAGAAAACTTCCGGGCAGTTGTCCGACGAATATTTAAAGCGATTTGGGATCATTCTCAAAAATGAAAAACAAATCCAGGGAATCCGTCGCGCTTGCCGAACCGCGGCTTCGATTTTAGATCAATTGTGCAAAGCTGCTGTAGAAGGCATTTCTACTGAAGAACTGGATCTTTTGTCCCGCAAGCTCCATAACGAGGCCGGCGCCATTCCGGCTCCGTTAGGATACGGCCAGCCTCCCTTTCCTAAAACCATTTGCACTTCGCTAAATGAAGTGATCTGCCATGGGATTCCTAATTCTTCCCCTCTCAAAGAAGGAGACATTTTGAATATCGACGTCACTTCTATCGTAGACGGATATTACGGCGATTGCAGCCGCATGGTAGCTATCGGAAAGATTAGCGACGAAAAGAGAAATGTCATCGGGGTGAGTCAAGAGTGCTTGAAGCGCTCGATCGCAATTTTAAAACCTGGCGTCCTGATCATGGATATTGGCACTATCATTGAAACCTATGCTCGAGAACATGGATGTTCCGTAGTGAATCAATTCGTCGGGCATGGAATTGGAGTGAATTTTCATGAGCCCCCGCAAATCCCCCACCATTTCAACCACCTCAAGATCCCTCTCGCGGAAGGGATGACATTCACAATCGAGCCTATGATCAATGCAGGAGTCAGAGACGCGATCATCGATCCTGTAGATGAATGGACCGCAAGAACAGCGGATGGGAAACCGAGCGCTCAATGGGAACATACCATTCTGATCACTTCGACAGGCCACGAAGTTCTGACCCACTAATCAAAAGTCAGTTCCAGGTTAGCCTTGTCGAAAAGTTTCGCTTTTCTTGATTTCCTCGTCTTCTTTTTGCCTATCAATTCTGTGACGAGTTCCTGAAGACACTCCACCTGATTTTCCAGGTCCTTGCATTCTTCTTCAACTTCTTTGAGATGGTTTGTCAAAGTGATTTCTTCCGGATTGAGATCAATGGTGTTCTGCTCGCATTCTTTCTGCAATGCGAGCAATGTGTTCTCAACATGAAAAAGCTCTTTCCGCGTCTCGTTCAAAATTTCAGATTTGTCCTGAAACTGCTGTTTCAATTGTATGTATACTTTTTCAATTTGAGGATTTTTTCCCATTTCTTCGGAGATCTCGTTATCATCGATCCAGAATTCTTGGGAAGTCGCCATTTTGAGATCGTCGGTAATCCTTTCAAGCTTTTCTCGTAAAACCTTCAACTCAATTTCTTTGTCTTCGTTATTTTGATAAGGAGCATCTTCTAAAATTTCCATTTGGAACTGATCGATCCTGGCTTCATTCAGTTCATCGAGAAGTTGCATTTGACGATCATGCTCTTCTTTTTCTTTTCTAAACTTGTTCAGTTCTTGGTTCGATGCCTCATTGTCTGCGCGCAATTTTTGCAATTCATACTGATACGTTTCAAGGAGTTTTTTGTAGGATTCCGCTTCAGTTCCCGATTCCTGCACTTTCATTTTCATGGACTCGATATCTTTAAGAGATTCTTTTTTCTCTTGAATAGCAAAGATCTGGGTCTCTTTTAATAACTTCTGCACATGTTCTAATTTTTGATGCACATGTTCACTTTCTTCAAGATTAGTTCGAAGAAAAGAAGATGCATGCTTTAAAGAAAAGGCTGTCACAAGCAATCCCATTGCTAAAGATCCACCTAACGTCATGACCCAAAACAGTTCATTCGTCCCTCGATGCATACTCTCAAAAAACACTGCAATCATCAAAGCTGCAAGCGAGATCATGGCACCGCGCAATTTCCATTTCCAGCAAGAGAGGATGCCTAAACAAGAGACGAGGAGCATCGACCAGTCGCTCGATGAAAATTTAAAACAAGAGATAAAGGAGGACGCGACTAAAAGAAAAGGGCCAATCAATGACCAAAACTGGATTTTTTCTTCCAAGGAAGAATCGGAGAACAGCTTCCAAAATCTGGTTTTACTTTCCATAAACAACTCCTAGGATTGTTTATCCGAAAACATAGCTATCATTCTGCCCATTGTCAAAAAACCCATTTCAAAACGATCGAGGCCAAAATGCTCATTTGGAGCATGGATGTTATCTTCCGGGAGTCCAAAACCCATGACCGTGGCCTCAGCTTCAGAGGCTTTTACCAAATCTACAACGATGGGAATCGACCCTCCTCCCAATACAAACCGGCAAGGTTTTTGAAATACCTCTTCATATGCCTTTGCTGCGGTATGGGCAATTTCCGAATCGTACGAGCTTCTAAATGCAGGGGCATCTTGATGATGTTCTATCTTAAGTGCGATCCCTTTTGCAATATGAGATTTCAAAAAATCAGAAATCCCCTTTTGAATTTTCTTCGGGTCCTGTCCGGGAACAAGCCGGCAAGAAACCTTTGCGCGCGCGACAGATGGGATCACCGTTTTGAAACCAGAACCCGTATATCCCCCGCTGATCCCATTGATCTCCAAAGTAGGACGAAACCAATTTGACTCGATGGGCGAATAATTTTCTTCGTTAGAGAACGCTTTGACCCCGAAATTCCGCTGATATTCTTTCATATCGAATTCAGTGTTGTATTTCTCCATTTCTTCTTTCTCAGGCATCTGTATCCCATCATAAAAACCTGGAATGGTTACTTTTCCCGATTCGTCCCATAGTTTTGATAAGACCATTACTAAAGCCCGAT